>JBOFGC010000168.1:0-4884 GCA_051648945.1 Bacilli bacterium | reverse complement strand
CCCGTTAAAATCGCTGCTAAATCACCAGGGCGTTCAATTGCCGGCCCACTCGTCGTTCGGCAATTTACCTCCATCTCATTGCTAATTATTGTAGCAAGCGTCGTTTTACCAAGCCCAGGTGGTCCGTATAGTAGTGTATGATCGAGACTTTCATTGCGCATTTTCGCCGCGTCAATAAACACACGTAAATTGTTCTTTACTTGTTCTTGACCAATATAGTTTTCCAACCGCTCTGGGCGAATCCCTGCGTCTTCATCAAACGGCAAAGCATCCGATGAAACAATGCGATCTTCCATATTTCTTCCCCCCTACTTTTGTAAAAACTGCAACGCCTCTTTTAATCTTGCGTCGATACCACTTGCGTCAGATGCAACAAGCTGTTTGTCTATTTTTTTAAGTTCTGCTGGTGTGTATCCCAATGCGCCGAGTGCGAGTTTCACTTCTTCTATCTGTTGTTTTGCTTCATCTCTCATCAACGGTGTTTCATCAAAGAGCGTGTTCATTTCGATGCTCCAATGGTCTAACTTATCTCTCAAATCGAGAATGATTTGTCGTGCTGTCTTTTTTCCAACGCCAGGAAGTCGAAGTAAAGTCGCTTCATCGCCCTCAACAATCGCACGAACAATTGTCATCGGATCTCCTTGCGCTAGAGCACCAAGCGCTACTTTCGGCCCTACTCCAGTCACTCCGATTAATTTCAGAAAAAGTAATTTCGAATCTTCTTCTAAAAATCCGTAAAGTTGAATACGGTCTTCACGCACCGCGTAGTACGTGTATATTGTATATTTCGTTTCTAATTGAAAGCGAAATGGATTTGGTGTTAGTATGTTGTAGCCAATTCCGTTGTTTTCAATAACAACTGTATCTGCAGTTTGCGCTACAACTTCCCCTTTAATATATGCGTACATAGTTATGCCTCCATTATTATCAAACAAACGTTCTCATATCTTAACATTTTATCACACTTTGATAAGTACTACATAACAATGCGGTGAATTTTTGCTTACATTTACAAACACTTGTTCGATGACAGCAAAGAAACAAGGCTACCAACTACTGCATTGGTAACCTTGTTTCTTCACTCATACAACTTCATGTTCCGGATAATTTCTAAATAGTCATCGACACTCTTTATCGGTATTCCTGCTTCTAGTTGTTTTCTTTTATTCGTTTCTAATCGTTCCATCTGGATTTGATAGAAACTTTGAATTGCTTTTTGTTCTGTTGGTTTGCCAGAAAAGATAGTTAACACACCATCATTGCTTAACCCCCAGTAGCCACTTCCCTTTATATCCGGACTTAAATCTTTGCTTTTTTCAAGGAGGATGATCCATCCTTTTCCTTGGTCAATGAGTGTTGCATTTTGATATGCTTTTATAATTTCGCTGATTGATTGCTCGCTAGTATAGGAATGCTCTTTAATGTCATCGTTAATATACCAAGTTTGAATGGTTACCTCGACTTTGTTCTTTTCAAATGTTTCTGTAGGTTGATAGAACATTTCGAGTACCAATATCAATATTACAAACAAATGATACTTTTTCAGCTTCATTTTCCACATACTGCTCACCTCTTTTTCGTTTTTCATCATTATGTACTTTGTACAGAGGGACGGGGAATTATACATTATATTTTAAAATAGAGATTGATTTTGGATTTTTCGTTGTAGTTTCTATGAAAATAACTGATTTATCGCGTATGTTTGTGCAGAACTGTGGGTACTACGCCAGGCAACTCCGCGTGCCTTTCGGGGCGGCACTGTGCCTCCTCGTCGCGATAAAACTGCTCCTGCGGGGTCACACGTTTCCGCCTGATTCCACGGGAGTCTCCGTTGCCTGTCTCCGTTGCCTGTCTCCGTACCCTTCATCGTAGTATTAATGGTCGCGTTAGACCTTTTCAAGGATTGGTTGTGAAAAAGGCTACGCTGGTGTTTCATGGACATGTTCTATGGCGTAAAAAACAACAGCAAACATGGTTCGTTTGCTGTTGCTTTTTGGTTAGCGTGTTGTTACTTTACCTTTGATGATGACGATTGTTACTTCTGATGCTAGTAGGTTGATGTTTACTGTGTCATTTTCATTTGGTAGGTCGATGACGATTGTCTTGTTCTTTAATCCGTCACCTTGTAATGTACTTGGTTGATTTACTACGACTTTCGGAATGTTGGTTGATGCTTCGAAAGCGTAGTTTAGGTTTGCTTTGTTTATTACAAATTGCTTTGCTGTTGTCCCAATTACAGTTACTGTATTTGTCGGGACTGGTGGTGGTGGTGCTGTAAATGAAATTTGGATGACTGATGGGTCATGGTCACTTGTGCGTCCGTGTTGTTCCATGAATGCTGAGTTCGTATGAACCATGTCGATTTGTGTACCATACGCTAAATTTTTGCTTACAAAGATATGATCTAGAATTTGAGCATTTCCTTGATAGTTATATCCAAAACGTTCTGCTACTGGTACTGTGTCGACCATGTTTACGAGTTCGTTACCTTTGATTATGTTTACTGTATCAGAGAATTCGAAGTCGTTAATGTCACCTGCTACGACAATGTTAGCAGTTGGATTTTTTGCTAATACATCTTTTACGAATGCGTTTAGTAGTGTTGCTTGTTTGTGACGTTGTATTTCACTTTTGTTTACTGGTGGTTGTTTTATGCCAAATAATGGCTCATCGCCTCGTTTTGAGTTCATATGGTTTGCGATGACGATTACGTCTTTACCTTTGAACACAAATTGTCCGACGAGAGGTTTTCTTGAACTTTCAAACGCTTCATTTGTTGGATCAATTCGTCCAGGGTTATATGTTACGTTTCCGTTTGCATATCCAACCGAATCGTTAAAATCACCTGCTGGAATTCCGCCTTTTAGTGTTACTCGACTTTCATTGTAAAGAAAACCTACACGAATGTTTCCTTCTGGTTCGCCGCCATCTTTGTTATTTTCTGGATTGATGTTAACAAATGTGTACGTTGGGCCACCTTGCGCTTTGATTGCATCAATTAATTTTTGATATGTTTGTGTTGCATCTGTTCCACCAGGGGATGCTCCATTGTCATCTTGAATTTCAGCTAATGAAACGATGTCTGGCGAACCTAGTCCTGTAGTAATTGCTTTTGCTAGGCCTGTTGTTTTAGCTGATGTTGCATTTGCAGCGTAGTTCTCTACGTTAAACGTTGCTACAGTTAATTTGTCATTATGTTTTGTAATCGTTGTACTTTCTGGTGTTACACCACCGTCAACTAACGCTGGTAAATTTGGTTCTTTTACTAAAATTTTATAGTTGCTAAACGTATAAGAAACAACACCTGTCACTGTTCCGTTTAACCAGTCGCCTGCTTTTGCTACGTAATTTTTGTTATTGATTAGGATAAAGAATCGCTCTGGATTAAAGTCACCTTTTGAAATGCGTACTGTTTTTTGAACTGTTAAATCTGGATTGTTTGCACCTTTATCTAGCACGACATTTAACTCACCATAACGTTGCGGTGCGATAAGTAGTGGGTTTGTTAATGTTACACGCATACCTTCTAAACTTTCATACCAATCAAGTGCATCTGTTTCTGGATCAAAAGAACCGAAAGCATCATCATCAATTTGTGTTGTCACTGGCGCTCTGCCACCTTCACCGACTTTTATAGGTGCTGGAAGTGACGCACTACCTACTTTTGAAATTGTTTGTGCCGCGATTTGCGTTTCTTTTAAGTCTGAAGTAAAACGTTCATCATAGCCTGGGTTTGTGAATTCTACAACTTTACCACTCACTTTAACCAAATCTCCAACTGCTACTCCGTGATTTGATTTAAAAACGGCAATCGCATCTGATGTCTTGATATTATTATCTCCGTTTACATCTTGCATGAAGAATTTACCCGTTCCGTCTACATAGATTACAACACCCGCTACATCAGTAACGACTTTATCTAGATATGCAGATACGTGGCTTTGTCCTTGGATGTCCATAATTGTTAGCCCGTTTGTAGGTAACGTATAATTTAACGCTAACTCATCACTACTTACAAGTCCTTGTTCAACAGCAATTGCACGAATTGTTGTAACAGCATTAATCGTAATTGCTTGCGTGTATTGTAAACTTTGCGTTGTTGGTGTTGTGCCGTCTGTTGTGTAATAAATTGTTGCGCCTTGTGCTGCTGTTAGTATAATTTGCGTGTTTTTAGCAACTTCTGAACTCGGTATGTTGCTGCTTGGCACATCGCTTTTCACATTGATTGCAACTGTAGTAATTTCACTATTTGTAATTCCACTTTTCACAGCAATCGCTTTAATCGTTGTGCTTTGAGCAAGCGTGATTGCAGCTGTATATTTCGTCGATTGTGCAGTTGGTACTGAACCATCTGTTGTATAGTAAATTTCCGCGCCAGGCGTTGTAGTTGCTAAAACGGCTTGGCTACCTTTTGCAACTGTGCCTGAAACTGATGATGTTGGCGCTGCTACTTGTGTTGGTGCTGCTTTAATTGTGTAGGCAAACTCAGAAACATCGCTGTTTGTTAATCCTTGTTTAATGCCGATTACTTTTAGCGTTTTAGGTGTAGAAATGGTAACGCCATTTTGTGGAAACACATCACTTGCCGCAGTTGGTACTGAACCGTCTGTTGTATAGTGAAGTGTCGCTCCTTGTGTTGGCGTTGTCACTGTAACGACTTGATCTTTTTCTACTTCTCCTGCAGCTGGTGTTGCTGTTGGTTTTGCTACTTTTGTTTGTGCAACAGTGTATGAAAAACTTTGCACTGCACTATTTGTCATTCCTGTCATTGTCGCAATGACTTTTATTGTTGTGTTTGCAGTAATTTCAATGCCGTCTACTGGTACGATTGGACTTGTTACTGTCGGCTCTGTACTGTCTGTTGTGAAACGTAACTCTGCGCCT
>JBOFGC010000167.1:0-4200 GCA_051648945.1 Bacilli bacterium | reverse complement strand
GTTTAGTTCGTTTGCCAGATGAAGTTACTCCTGAAACACCATTACCAGAAACTGAGCAACCAGAAATTCCGGAAGTGTCGATTCCAAATGAGGACGTAACGGATACAGTGCAACCAGAGCCTGAAGTTAATGTTAAACCAGAATCACAAACGCAGGGGAAATTACCGACAACAGGTCAACAATTCGGTGTATTAGCCTTAGCGGGAGCGATAAGTGCTACAGCAGGAGTAGTTATATCGCGTAAACGCAGTTTATAAAGTTAAAACTAATGTCAATCGAGTCTATTTTGACATTGATTTTAAAAGATAAACACACAAAAAATTTTAAATTGAACAAAGATGGTTCCTATCCTGAATAGGAGTCATCTTTTTAAGTTCTACTGGTAATGATAATTATTGTAAGACAGCATGTATATGGTCTGCTCTAATTTATATTCTACATCCATTGTCATACTAGGTTAATGAGCGTTTTCATATATTATTAATAGTTACATTCTTATAAATAGACAGAGCTATAAATATACTTTTAAAGATATATTATCTTGAAAATATATCTTTAAAAGTATATTATTGGTATTGGAGGAAAGGAAGCGTGGAAAATGAATGATTTACAGAGCTATTTAGAGAAAGCACTTAATAAAGTAAATTTATCAGAAACTGATGATTATTGCGAACAAATCGAGTATGATTTAGAAGCTGAAGTACGAGAGTTAATTATTAAAACAAGAATTGAACAAAAAATGACGCAGAAACAATTAGCATTGAAGTCAGGTGTTTCACAGGCGAATTTAAGTAAAATTGAGAATGGTAATTATAAGTTAAGTTTAGTGACAATTCAAAAAATTGCAAATGGACTAGAAAAACGAGTTGTTGTTGATTTTATAGAAGAGGATGGTGAGTTTTAATGGCTAAACATTTTGAAAAAATATGCATTCAGCATTTTCGTGGAATTCATAATTTAGAAATAGAGCATTTAAATCATGTCAATATTATTGCCGGTGATAATAATAGTGGGAAAACAAGTGTACTAGAAGCATTGTTGTTTTTAAAAAACCCGAATGACTTAAGTAATATTTTGCAAGTTATGAACATTAGAAATACAAATTCATTCACTGCTTCACGATACGAGCATTTTATCAATTTTTTTCCTAAACTAGAGGGTGAATTAATTATTGAATTGAGTGGTGTGTATAAAAACAAGCAAATCAATTACTCTCTGAAAGGAAATGAACATGTTGTGAGCCGAGATATGGCAAAGGCTTTAGCAGAAATGACGCCAACAAAACGAAATCTATTTGTTCATTCTGGAGAAGAAATTGAAGGGATAGAAGAGGTGGATACTTTTATTGGCAAAAGTATAACAATGATTAACGATGAAATAATTCATCAAGAGAAAGTAGAGTTAGATGTATACTCTATATCAGAACGGCGGCAAATTTTACGAGATACGTTTATTCCAATGACATATCTCGGTCCAAGTGACCATCTCACACAAAATGTATTTCATAAAATTATCGCTAATGATGAATACAAAACAATTTGTTTACATGTATTGCAACTATTTGATCCAGATATAGTGGATATGCTACTTTTAAAAGGGAAAGGAAGTAAACGAATAAACGCGTATATTAAGCATGCAAAATTAGGGAATATGCCGCTGTCGACCTATGGAGATGGAGTGAAAAAAGTATTATCGCTTGCTAATGCTATTGCTTGTGCTAGTCAAGGAATTCTCCTGATTGATGAGATTGAAACAGCAATTCATTCGAAATATTATGAGGACATTTTTGGCTTTTTGGTGAAAGCAGCAAGAGCATTCGATGTACAGTTATTTATCACAACTCATAGTATTGAAGCAATTGATGCATTATTGGAAATACCAAAATATGAAGAAGGAGCTGCTGATGATCCACTCAGTATCATTACTTTTAAAAAAAATAAGGGAGAAGATAAAACGTATTCGCGCGTATTAAGTGGTAAGCGAGCAAGAGAAAATCGACAGCAATTTGGCTTTGAGGTACGGACATGAAGAAATTAATTCTCTGTGAAGGGAAAACGGATGCGATTCTCTTGGGTTACTATTTAATTCAAACTACGGACTGGAAATATTGTCGCAAATTACCAAAAGGATTCCAAATGCAAGTTGATAACCAAAAGGGTGAAACGATACAGTGTTACCAACAAGATAGTACCTATTTATTCATTTGCAGTGTTGGTGGTAAGGATAAATTTGGTACGTTCTTTAATCAAAAAATAGCCCATGCACTTGTTGATGCTGATGAATTTGAGTCAATTGCAATTATGGTTGATCGGGATGATTTAGAAGAAGAAACGATAATTCAAGACTTTAAATCAAAATTACCACTTATTTCCCATATAGAGAATAATAAATGGATTGAAAACTCATATCAAAATAGCTTTGATGAGTCAAAGAGATTAAAATTTTTACTTATAATTATTCCAAATGAGAAATGTGGAGCATTAGAACATTTATTATTAGAAGCAATGTCTGAAAATGAGCAAGATGCATGTATCATAGAGAGAAATAAGCGGTACATTGAGGAAATAACACCTATTGCAAAGCAGTATTTATCAAAAAGGCGGTTGAAAATTAAAGCGGTTTTAGGAGTAACATGGGCCATCCAATCGCCAGAAAAAGTATTTAGCGTAATTGACGAACAAATTCGTAGTGTAAAATGGGAAGAGTCTGCAGTGTTAAAAGAATGTTTTTCACAATTGATAAAAATTTAGCATATGTGTGTGAATGTATATTCTACATCCAATAAGACTATATTCATCGAGGAAGAACCACTTTTATCCTAGCATTCATGCATTCGAAAAAGGTGTTTTATGGGAATTTGGTCAGTTTTCGCAAATAGAATTGGATGAATTATCAGATGTAAAAAAATACTTAACGAAATTATATGATGCATATTTACTGGAATTTTTGCATCCTAGCCGCACAGAAATAAAAATAGCTGTCCAAGAAATCAAAGATGCACTTATCTTGATTGATGTGAAAGCACTCATTGATGAAATTCCTAGCGAAATAATCCAAAAAATAGCAGATGATGACCTAGTCGCATTCGAAAAATTCATTGTGAAACGGATTGCATCGCTAGATGAAATTGAAGATCAATTAATAGCGTTTTTTTTGAAAGGAGAGTAACATAAGATTTTAACGTATAGTATTGTGCAATATCGCCCAAATATAGCACTTATGGAAAATATTTATGTAGCCGTTGCGTTTCATGCACCAGAAACAAATGAACGCAAATTTATCTGCATGGATAACTTATCACGATTATTCGTCTTTGATGATGAATTAAATCGTCAGTATACGAAAGAGTTTATCAAAGGGATCAAGCATGATTGGCTTGAAAATGAAGCATATGAAAATTTAAATGAATATACACGTTACTTTGTAAATGAGTATTATTTTGGTCGTGTCACAACTACAAATGCTGAAGATTTCTCAAGTACCTGTGTTGAAATCGCCAAAATACTTTTACATAATGGGAATCAGCCAGAGAATAGATTGAGTAAACAAGAGCGGAAAGAAAAAATTCAAACTTATATTCCAATTGAAGAAATTAAACTAGACCATAAAATAAAAGGTAAATACAATGATGATATGCAATTTAACTACACTATTCAAGATGCTCAAAAACAGCAGTATTCAATAAAGCAGCTTAGTGAACATACGAATATTGGACATTGTCGTAATCTTCGCATGTTTATCGAAGACAATGAAAAGGAAAAAATAATTATTGTGATTGCGAAAGAATTGCTAGACAAGCCATTTGCGAAATATTTGCAAGAAACACTAGTGACAAGGAAAAATGTCAAAATCATCGAAGATATGGATGAAGTAATGAATTTGATCATGAAGTGGTAAATGCTTGAATTAGCATCTCTTGTCTATAAATACTTCCGGACATGAGTACAACGTGCAGGAACTTAAAAATCTAATTTTATCGAAAAGCAAAAATGCCCCGTTTCTGAGAACGGGGCGTTTTTAGGTATATACGAGTGTCATTTCCAGCTCATGCAGGTTTAGCTTTGGCTCAAGAGTTCTAAGTAATCAGTTGCCATCGTATAAATGAGCGGTTTCTGCTGTGCTTTTTGGAGCATGCCTTTTTGATATAGTTCGTTGGCAATCGTATCGAGCTTTCGCCGTGAATAGGGGAGCGCTTGAGCG
>JBOFGC010000166.1:0-1178 GCA_051648945.1 Bacilli bacterium | reverse complement strand
GAAACGTATGTCGAAAAAGTTTCTGTTGTTCGCTATAATTTGAACACAAGTTCATTTATTGTAAAACAAGTAAAAGGGTTAGTTGAAGAAGGTACTATAGCAACGTGGGATTTGATTTTGCATAATAGTAGTAACGGATGCTACTACTATGCTTCGGCAAACGTTGTCTATATTTTAGATGAAGAGTTAAGGATTTTATTAAAGAAAAAGGTGCTAAAATGGGATTGGAAGTGTGATAATGATAGAGGGGGTTACATTAAACCGCGACGCATGTTACTCAATAATTCAGGTACACTACTACAAGTAGTATATAGTACAATAGATCAGTACTTTGTATTACTCCTAGACCCCCAAACATTAAATGAAATTGGTCGGATAAATGATATTGATACAATAAAATTTAGTAAGAACGAAAAGTTTATCTTTGCATCGAATGGGCACCAAGATCAGTATGAGTCCTACATAATGGAGAATCCGTATAACAGTATTCTCAGACGTAAATAATCCCCCCATTGCGACCCACACATGTGGAATGCGTAGTCCAATTAAACGCAAAAACAAGATAATTAATGCAAAAAGTCACCTTTCGAGGCGGCTTTTTTGCATTAACAGAAATATTTTTATCCGATAGTATATCCCGTGTTTCTTTACATAATTTTTACAGTACGTTTCCTTTCCGCAGCAGAACCTTGCTTCTATAATAAAAGTGAGAGGTGATAACATGCAGCGATTAAATCCAATGAACGACTTTATTTTCAAGAAAATTTTCGGTGAATCAGATGGAAAACACCGCCTTCTTTCGTTTTTGAATGCAGTACTTGAGCCGAGCTTAGAAAAAGAAATAACGGATGTTGAAGTGATTGATAATGCAACACTAACACCTGAAACAGTAGACGAAAAAGCAGGGATTTTGGATGTGAGAGCATGGGTTAGTGATGGGACGATCGTAAACATCGAAGTGCAGCTTACGAACCAAGGAAATATCGAAAAACGAGCACTATGGAATTGGTCGCGTATATTTTATAGGGGAATCAAAAAAGGAGAAGATTATGTCAAATTGCCACGTGTAATCTCTATTTTTCTTGTCGACTTCAAACTACTGCCAGTACCGAAATATCACTCCATTTTTAACCTGCGAGAAAAAGATTACCACGACTGTATTCTAACCAACACAATGG
>JBOFGC010000165.1:0-5045 GCA_051648945.1 Bacilli bacterium | reverse complement strand
TCCCGTGGAATCAGGCGGAAACGTGTGACCCCACAGGAGCAGCTTTACCGCGACGAGGAGGCACACGGCCGCCCCACAGGAAAGCGGAGTTGCCTGGCGTAGTACCCACAGTTCTACACAAACATACGCGAGCCCCCACTTATTTTCATAGAAAAAGCCGTCTCATCACGAGGAGACAGCTTTTCCCAGTACTATAAATTATACACTTATTGAATCAACCTCGACAACATACTGTTTTTCACGATAGTCAACAACAAATGGTACACCTTTTTTAATAACACCACGTAACAATTCCTCTGATAAACGGTCTTCAACCTGTTTTTGAATCGCGCGACGCAATGGACGTGCGCCATAATCCGGGTCATACCCTTCCTCTGCCAGTTGCGCAATTGCCTCATCCGTAATACGTACAACAATTTCTTGCTCAACGAGACGTTTTTCTAAACTCGCAACCATCAGACGAATAATTTTTTGTAAATGTGCTTTTTCTAACGAATGGAAAACAATCGTTTCATCAATACGATTTAAAAATTCCGGACGAAATGCTTTTTTAAGTTCTTCCATTACTTTTACTTTCATATCTTGATATTCTTGTTTTTCATCGTGCATTGCGAATCCAAGATGTTTCCCTTTTTTCAACGTACTTGCTCCGACGTTTGACGTCATGATAACAATCGTATTTCGGAAATCGACTGTTCGACCTTTGGAATCAGTCAGTCTGCCATCTTCGAGAACTTGTAATAAAATATTAAACACATCAGGATGTGCTTTTTCAATTTCATCTAACAAAATAACAGAGTATGGTTTACGACGTACTTTTTCTGTTAATTGTCCGCCCTCATCATATCCAACATAACCTGGAGGTGAACCAACAAGACGAGCTGTCGTATGTTTTTCCATAAATTCGCTCATATCTACACGAATCATTGCTTCTTCATCACCAAACATCGCTTCAGCAAGTGCTCGTGCAAGTTCTGTTTTACCAACACCTGTTGGTCCAAGGAAAATAAATGAACCAATTGGTCGTTTAGGATCTTTTAGTCCCGCACGCGCACGACGAACGGCTTTTGCAACAGCTACAACCGCTTCTTCTTGCCCAATTACTCGGTCGTGTAAAATAGCTTCTAAGTTTAACAAACGTTCTGTTTCTGTCTCTGCTAATTTATTTACAGGAATTTTTGTCCAATTTGCTACGACTGTTGCAATATCATCAATGGTTACTTCTGTGTTTTCTTTTCCTTGTTGTTCTTTCCATTGTTTTTTCGTTGTTTCTAGTTTTTCTTTTAACTTTTGTTCTTTATCGCGTAACGCTGCTGCTTTTTCAAATTCTTGACTCTGAACAGCGGCATCTTTCTCTTTTTTTATCGATTCAAATTCTACTTCGAGCTCTTTTAAACTTGGTGGCGTTGTGTATGAGCGTAAACGCACTTTCGAACCTGCTTCGTCAATAACATCGATAGCTTTGTCTGGTAAGAACCGGTCTGCGATATAGCGGTCTGACAGCTTAACTGCAGCATGAATGGCTTCGTCAGAAATCGAAACACGATGATGTGCTTCATAACGGTCTCTAAGCCCTTTTAATATTTGGACAGCTTCTTCTGGTGTAGGTTCATCTACTTGAATCGGTTGAAATCTTCGTTCGAGTGCAGCGTCTTTTTCAATGTATTTGCGGTATTCATCCAGTGTTGTCGCACCAATACACTGCAATTCTCCACGAGCAAGTGATGGTTTCAGTATATTCGATGCATCGATAGCACCCTCTGCTCCACCAGCTCCGATAAGTGTATGCAACTCATCGATAAACACAATGATATTTCCTGCCTGACGAATTTCATCCATCACTTTCTTTAAGCGGTCTTCAAATTCCCCACGATACTTCGTTCCTGCTACGACTGTTCCCATATCAAGTGTCATTACACGTTTGTCTTTTAATGTTTCTGGTACTTCATTATTTATAATTTGTTGAGCAAGCCCTTCTGCAATTGCTGTTTTCCCGACACCTGGTTCCCCGATTAATACAGGATTGTTCTTCGTTCTTCGGCTTAACACCTCGATAACACGTTCAATCTCTTTGCTTCGTCCTATAACAGGGTCAAGACGTCCTTCTCTCGCAATCGCTGTTAAATCGCGTGCAAGAGAATCTAATGTTGGAGTCGTTGCAGTGCTCGTCATACTATTTTGATGCCCCGATGAAGTTTCATTGCTGCCTAACAACTGCAGTACTTGTTGACGTGCTTTATTTAAACTTACATTTAAATTTCCTAGAACGCGTGCCGCTACACCTTCGCCCTCACGAATTAAACCGAGTAAAATGTGCTCTGTGCCTACATACGTATGACCCAATTTACGCGCTTCATCCATACTTAGTTCAATTACTTTTTTGGCGCGTGGTGTGTAATGAATATTTTGTTGTCCTTCTGTGCCTCGACCAATTAGTTGTTCTACTTCTTTTTGGATTTGCTCTGCACTTAAACCAAGTGCGTTTAGTGCTTTCGCGGCAATTCCTTCCCCTTCTGATACAAGTCCTAATAAAATATGTTCTGTCCCGATATTCGTATGTCCTAAGCGGATTGCCTCTTCTTGTGCAAGTGCAAGCACCTTTTGCGCACGCTCTGTAAATCTACCAAACATCATTGTATTTACCTCCTCTATATCGCTTTTCTATTTTGCAATGTATTGCGAATTAGTCTTGCTCTTTCAATCTCTTGTTCTTCACTTGTTAATACTTTCCCTACCTTTAACTGCAAGTGTCCTGGTTGGACTGCAATCATTAGCGTCATTAACTCTTGGTGCGAAATATTTGTTATAATGTTCAAGTAATTCCCAATTTGTAAGTAGGTCATACACTGAAGTGCTTCTTTTATGCTTATTTTTCTACTATATTGCAGTATACCAAGTGATCGAAAAACGCGATCTTCGAGTTCGTAGCGATCTCTTTTCCACATTTTTTCTCTGCTTGCTCGCTCTTGCTCACATAGTTGTTCGATAATTGTCCCCATTAACTCAATTGTTTCTTGTTCCGTTCGTCCTAATGTCAATTGATTGCTTACTTGAAATAACTGTCCCATACTCTCTGTGCCTTCTCCGTAAAAACCACGTAATACCACACCGAAACGTTCCATTGTCTCTAAAAGTATCGGTAATTGTCCTGTTAACAGAAGCGCAGGTAAATGGACCAACGCAGAAGCCCGAAGTGCAGTTCCTAGATTCGTAGGACAAGATGTTAAATAGCCTAATGAGCGATGAAAAGAAAATGTTAGCTCTTCTTCAAACGCGTCATCTACCTCGTTTGCCAGTTTAAATGCATTTTCTAATTGAAGGCCTGTGAATAAACATTGTATGCGCATATGATCTTCTTCATTCACCATTATGCTAACTTTTTCGTCCTTTGATGCCAGTAATAACTTTGGACTTTCTTTTTTTGCAAAATCTGGACTTATCAGGTGCTTTTCTACTAGACTAGTTCTCTCTGCACGTGTTATATCATCAAGTGTTACAAAGTGTAATGGTTGTTCTAACTTTTCATTCACAGTAGGTAGTGTCATTTTTATTTGTTCCACTAATACTTTTTCTTCAGCTCGTTCTAACAATGGGGGAAATTTGAAGTTTGCTACATTTCTAGCCAAACGAACGCGCGTTCGCCAAACAATATCATCTTGTGGTCCTTCTTTATGAAGCCACTTACGTATACCACCATCTACCCTCTCACTCATCTACTCACCTCCCTATTGTGGACTGCCTTGTTTTTTTTGCTCTAATTCTTTTATTGCATCCCTTATCTCTGCCGCACGCTCAAACGCCTCTTCTTGTACAGCTTCCTGCATTTCTACTTGCAATTGTTCAATAGCTTTTTCTAATGCAATGGCACATTGTAAACGGCGAGGTGTTTTACCTCGGTGAATTGTATTTCCATTTTGAAGCTTAGGGAATAAAGTGTTTAGTTCATCAAAAAAATGTGTATAACAGAGCTCACAACCAATTCTACTATTTTCCTTAATCTTTTTTAATGTCATACTACAATTCGGACATTCCTTTTCATCAACTTTTACTTTTTCATAGTTCAGTTTATCTAGTGTTATGAATGCCGAAATTACACTCTGAATGTCAAAAGATTTTTGCTTATTCATTGCTGCATCCGTATGTTTTTCGGCTATGCATTTATCGCATAGCCAAATTTCAATTTCGTGTTTTTCAATTATCCCCTTAAAACGAAATAGTGCTTTTCTCTGACCACACTCTGAACACATCATGTTCTGACACTCCTTTGACTAATACAAAATGTTTTTTAACATACTTCGTAAAATGTCTGCTCTTAACTCGTCTCTCTTTGGCAATTCGACATTTAAAACATTTCGATGAATAACTGCTGTCATTAATCTTTGTTCACGCTCTGTAATAACACCTGCATCAAAAAGTCTTTCTATAATCATTTCACCTGACTGTTGTGATACATATTGACCTATTGATTGGTCTATTGCCGAAACAAGTGATGCCTTAGTGCTCAACTGAATTCTTTTGATACGAATGTAGCCACCGCCACCTCTTTTACTTTCAACTTCATAGCCTTTTTCAATTGTAAAACGTGTTCCAATAACATAATTTATTTGCGAGGGAACACATTGAAATTTGTCTGCAACTTCACTTCGCTTTATTATAATATCGCTGCTCTTCGTTTCCTTCAGAACCGATTTTAAGTATTCTTCAATTACATCTGATATATTTCGCAACGTTGTCAGCTCCTCAATCAAAACTTTGACTTTGACTTTCTTTGACTTTGTGACCATTATAAATCGTAACCTTATTTTTATCAAATATAATCACTTTATGTATGCTTTCGAATTCTCCGTTTTATCGCCATTATCCAGATTTAAATTTTCTTAACTACTTTATCGATACGATCTGCTGTTTTATCGATACGTTCTACCGCTTTATCGATATGTTCTACCGCTTTATCGATATGTTCTACCACTTTATCGATATGTTCTACACTTTTATCGATACGTTCTACCGCTTTATCGATATGTTCTACACTTTTATCGATATGT
>JBOFGC010000164.1:0-3676 GCA_051648945.1 Bacilli bacterium | reverse complement strand
TTTTGCCATTGCTGTCGTTTGCTCTGCTGTAAGTGGGTCTTCTCCAACCCGAATTAGTTCACCATTCACACGGAACACGGGTGTGGAATAGCGCGTAATATGAACGTCTGACGCACCTTGTCTGTCTGCTTGATACAATAAATCATCGATGTGATACATACGTACTCTCCTTAACTGTCAACTGCAACTCTGAGCACTTCTTCTATTGTTGTCAAACCATCCGCTGCCTTTTGTACTCCGTCCTGTATTAAATATACGAGGCCGTCTTTTTCTGCAATATTTTTTATGATATCAAAACTTGCACCGTTACTAATTGCGCGGCGCATATCTTCACTGAAAACTAAAAGTTCTTGTAACGCTAAACGCCCACGATATCCTGTTTCTTTACAAGCTGAGCAACCTTTACCACGATGTAACTTCGTAACTTGAATACCTTTGTCATTACATAATGCAATTTCACTACTTGATGGCGCGTACTCTGTCTTACAATCGCGACAAATGCGTCGAACAAGTCGTTGACTGACGATGCCATTCACAGAACTTGCAACTAAGAATGGTTCGATGCCCATATCTAGTAAACGAGTAACTGTTGAAATCGAGTCGTTTGTATGCAATGTACTCAACACTAAGTGACCTGTGAGTGACGCTCGAACTGCGATGTCCGCTGTTTCTTTATCACGAATCTCACCAATCATGACGATATCTGGATCTTGACGTAATATCGAACGAAGTCCCGCTGCAAATGTCAAACCTACTGTTGGCTGTACTTGTATTTGGTTGATTCCTTTTAAGCGATACTCAACCGGGTCTTCAACTGTAATAATATTCACAGTCTCTTCGTTCAACTCATTTAATACGGCATAGAGTGTTGATGATTTACCTGAACCTGTTGGCCCTGTAATAAGGATTATGCCATTCGGTCGTACGATTAGTTCTTTAAACTTATTCAAGTTACTTCTCGAAAATTCTAGATTATCGATTTGTTGGAGACTATTTGTAATGACAAGAATCCGGCATACAATCTTTTCACCATAGATGGTCGGTAAAGTACTTAGACGTAAATCTACAATTTGATTCGATACTTGAAGACGGATCCGTCCATCTTGTGGAACGCGTAGCTCAGTAATGTCTAAGTTCCCCATGATTTTAATACGTGCTGTAATCATATTCTGCATCGCTTTTGGTAGGGTCTTTTCTGTACGAAGTACGCCATCTACACGAAAACGAACATCGATTTGTTTTTCACTTGGATCGAAATGAATATCACTCGCGCCCATAGTTACAGCTGATTCGATGAGTTGATTTACTAAACGAACGACTGGCGCATCATTCGTACCATCCATTTCCGCTTTTGGCGTTTCTGCTTTTTCCTCGACTACGCCATATGCTTCTGGGTCTAAGTCATAGTGTTTGGCAATGGCTTGTAATATTTCTGTCGGTGTTGTCAGATGGAGCTCGATCATAAGACCGGTGCTCATACGTAAATCTTCTACAACGAAGAAATCCATCGGGTCATCCATTGCAACGAGTAAACGGTCTTTTGATACATCGAAAGGAAACACATGGTGTCGATGTGCAAAATCTTTATTTACGAGTTTCAGAGCTTGTTGGTTTACTTGTTGATTATGCAATTTCACTATTGGAATGTTTAATTGTTTTGCTAATACATTGGCTAGCTGTTGTTCTGTGACGAATCCACACTCAATAAGTGCTTCACCTAGTTTTTGGTTTTGCTTTTTATTTACAAGTGCTAACTCAAGTTGCTCTTTCGTAATAAACTTTGACTCGAGTAAAATATCACCAATACGTTTGCGGATTAGCTTCAAGAGCCTCACACCTTTCATCTCAATGTTCTATTTTTTTCAACCCATTGCGTCTGGTAAAGAAATTTCTTCATCCTCGAGCGGGACATCTGTGTCCGGTAGCGTAAGGTCTGGAAGTAAATCATCGATGCCAGGTATATCAGTAATTGGTGGTAAAGGGACAATGTAATAACGTGCTTCTTTTGCAATAGTTGGTGGGTAGTAGTCACGTCCAATTGGGACGATTGACACGACTTCACCTGCATCATTTTTCGCTTGACGGAAAACCATCAATTCAAAGCCAGATACTCTTCGCACAGATTGGCCTTCATTGCCATACGTTGTTACATATTTCTTCGTATCAATAGTTTCATTCTTCCCAACAATTGGTTCGTATTTGTATTCAAATGTTGGTCCAATGATTGAAACGACTAATTTTCCATTCACTTGTTGTATTTTCAAAACATATTCATTAATGTTGGAATTGAAAATTTTCAAATCATGTTTAGGACTTATAATTGTATCATAACCAATTAAATTTTGTGTTAGATTTGGTACAAAAGTTTCATCATGAATGGCGCGTTCACTGATAGAAAAATTTGTACTCAGTAATGCTTGATAAATGATTGTTGCTAAATAGCTTTTTTCTGCGTCATTTAAGTACACGAGTTTCTTATTGAATGCGTTGTTGAATGAGAATTCGCTTCGTGCTGGAATTGTTACTTCAATCGGCTTCTTACTTAATGGTGTAAAACTTCCTGCAAATACTGTTGGAATATCAACTTTCTTTTCACTGACTGCTTTTGCTGATTCTTTGTCTGCATTTACAAAATTAAATAGTCTTACAGGTTTTTCATTTACAGTTAAATTCCCTGCTTGTGAAACAATGAATTGCGTAAGTGCTGCTTGATTGATTTCAATTGCTCTGTCGGCTGTGAGGGTACGAATTAGTTCCTCCACTACTTTTACATTTACAGTTGCTCGAAATTGCGATTTGCCTGTTTCTTTTGCTTCTGTGATCGTTGAAGTGATGTCGAACGTAATGGCGTCCATTGAAAGAGGAACACTCATTTTTTGATACTCTAGAATTAATGGTTGTTGTTTCCAACTATCAATTCTGGTTTGAAGCGTTCCTTCGCTGACATCACGACTCATATAATTTTGTCCTGCAATTGTCACTTCACGAGGTCCAAATATAAAACTAGGTATATGGTACCAATAGAGTGCGAAGAGTCCACCAAGAAGTAAGAGTGCTGAGAGTGTAATAGAAAGAACTAAGTACGTAGATTTTGTTGGTCGCGCTTTGAAAAGCGCTTTTACATCAATGTTGGCATTTAAATTCATATTTTTCACCTTATCCCAATCGAAATGATGTTATTTTTTGAACATAGTGATAAATGTTGTTCAATATATAGTTAATATGTATTATAATTATTAAGAAAATTATAACTCTTTGTTCGCAATTTCTCAACAATTTTTCTATAATTTCACAATTAAATATTTGGAGGGATTAGTATGACTATGAATACCCGACACCAACGAGGTTTATCACTAGTTGAAGTTTTAGCAGCTATTGCTTTATTACTACTGTTACTTTCTACAGTTGTTCCATTATACCTACAAACAGAAAAATTAAAAAAGGAAGCATTTTTAAGAAAGGAAATGCCTGGTATTTCTGCAGCTTATGCAGAATTTATTTCTAACTACTATTCTACAAATACACCCG
The DNA here is from genome assembly GCA_051648945.1 of Bacilli bacterium. Taxonomy (GTDB): domain Bacteria; phylum Bacillota; class Bacilli; order JBOFGC01; family JBOFGC01; genus JBOFGC01. Next base: position 148 of record JBOFGC010000164.1, on the reverse strand, counting down.
TATTTAAAAGTTACATTGATTATTCCATTATTAATTACAAATCAGCGGTTTTGCAAGGAAATGACGATGTTAACCAGAAAAAAGATATTTGTAAAGATACGCTAATGACAACAGTGTCTTCTAAGGAAATTATTCCTTCTTCAGAAAT
>JBOFGC010000163.1:0-2151 GCA_051648945.1 Bacilli bacterium | reverse complement strand
CACTTACGACTGATTACATTTCGCCATGCCATCTTGTATGCTGTACCCCATCCTAAATTCGAGGTAACATATGGACTTTCATCATCACTCTTTTTTATTGTACTCACATGACGTGCGACATCAGACGAGATGGCGCCATGGTTCAATACAATCACTCGGTCTACGCTTTCAAGTATTTCATGATTATGTGTCACCATGATCACTAATTTGCCTGAATTCGCAATTTTCCGAAGCAAACGCATAATTATTTTGGCATTTTCACGGTCAAGTGCTCCCGTTGGCTCATCCGCTAAAATAATATCTGGGTTGTTTGCTAATGCACGCGCTATGGCCACTCGTTGTTTTTCACCACCACTTAATCGATGAGGTAGTTCGTGCATCTTCTCTTGCAAACCGACATCTAATAATAACTGTTTTGCAACTGCTTTACTTTCGTCTTCTTTCATTCCAGACAACTCAAGCGCAAGTACAACATTTTCAAATGCAGTCAAATATTCAACAAGATTAAATTTCTGAAAAATAAATCCGATTTTATGTGTACGACAATACGCCCATTCATCTTCTTTAAAAGAAGATGTTGAAACTCCATCGATAATTATTTCTCCTTTATCTGGTACGTCTAATCCACCTAACAAGTTAATTAACGTCGTTTTCCCTGAACCTGAAGGTCCGCTAATCGCTACAAACTGTCCTTGTGTAAAAGAGAGCGTAATGTTATTAAATAAAGTAGTTGATTCATTATGATTACGAAAAGACTTCGTAATTTTTTCTATGCGTAACATGCGCGCTCTCCCTCCCTTTTCATTTCTCTATTTTTCTCTCTACTCTATTCTATCCATAACTACGAAAAGGAAAGCATCATTTTGTTGCAAAATATGAAACTTGACGTATTTTTCATGAAATATTAATTTTGTGTTCATAAAACTGTGCTATACTTTACAAAAATAAAGGAGGAATGGAAGGAATGAACCAAAAAATACAGATTTTCATGACCGCTTTAAAACTCGGAATTTCATCGTTTGGTGGCCCAATCGCTCATTTAGCGTACTTTCGCAAAATGTATGTCGATAAACTTCGGTGGCTCGATGAACATGAATATGCCAATCGTGTTGCTCTTTGTCAATTTATACCAGGACCTGCTAGTTCTCAAGTGGGAATTAGTATAGGTTATACACAAGGAGGAATTTTTGGGGCCTTTGCTTCATGGTTTGGTTTTACAATGCCGAGTGTTCTCTTTCTCATTGTCTGTGCGCACTTTCTACAAGCAAATACACTCCAACAATCACCCATTCTTCACGGCTTTAAACTCGTTGCTGTTTGTGTTGTTGCTCATGCACTTTATGGCATGGGAAAAAATTTACTTACTGATACAAAGCGCCAAGTGATTTTTATTCTCGCAAGTACTATATTGTTGCTCGTAAGTTCTGTTCCTTTTCAGCTACTTACCATTTTTTTATGTGGCGTTGTTGCAATCTTTCTATATCCGAAAAGGGAGACCGAATCATCACCAATTTCTCTTCAATCACAACCATCGACTCGTCGTTCAATCGGCATCATTAGTTTTATTCTTTGGATTGCTTTACTACTTGGTTTACCACTTCTATATACTTTCTTTCCAAATGATTGGGTGTACTTAGCAAGTGAGTTCTTCCGTTCGGGAAGTATTGTATTTGGGGGCGGTCATGTCGTACTACCACTACTTGAAACGAGTTTCGTAGATTCAAATATGATTTCAAGCAGTACATTTTTAGCAGGCTATGGCATTACGCAAATCGTTCCTGGTCCTTTGTTTACTTTTGCTGCATATATCGGAACGAGCATCGCTGGAGTACTAGGTGGCTTATGGAGCACATTTTGGATGTTTTTACCTTCCTTTTTACTAGTTTTTGCTGCACTTCCGGTATGGAATAGGCTGTCACAAATCGATGTTTTTAAACGAGCATTGTTCGGTATAAATGCTGCAGTTGTTGCAATTCTTTTTGCTGCATTTGTAGATCCGATTTTCACAAAAACGGTAACAGGGAATATTGATTTTGTCATTCTCCTTTTTGGCTTTATGCTCCTCGAAATTTGGAAAACTGCGCCATGGAAAGTTGTTGTTTGTATTACACTTTTAGGCACATGTGCTGCATATTTTCTTCAATAAAATAC
>JBOFGC010000162.1:0-5835 GCA_051648945.1 Bacilli bacterium | reverse complement strand
CAGCAAATTCAAATGTTACTTGTACTCGTGTTACGAATCGTCTTTTACGCACCAATTTTAGCCGCTGGTGGTATTTTCAAAGTACTTACTAGCGATACATCAATGGGCTGGGTAATTGGGGTGGCCGTTGCTGCTATTTTAACAATTGTTATTTCTATGTTTAGTATAGCAATACCGAAATTTAAAAGCGTGCAAAAGCTTGTTGATAAGCTCAACTTAATCACACGTGAACATTTAAATGGAATGCTCGTTATTCGTGCCTTCAATACGCAAAAACATGAAGAAGCTCGTTTTGAAGAAGCAAATCAATCGTTTACTAAAACAAACCTATTCATCAACCGTGTTATGGTTATGATGATGCCACTTATGATGCTTGTCATGAACGTCATTACGTTAGTGATCGTTTGGGTCGGTGCAGAACGTGTTGATGCAGGGACAATGCAAGTTGGGGATATGATGGCGTTTCTTCAATATACAATGCAAATCATTATGGCTTTCCTTATGATTTCTTTTGTTAGCGTTATGTTACCACGTGCGAGTGTAAGTGCAACGCGTATTCATGAAGTGCTTGCAACTGAACCAAGTATTACAGACCCAGAACATTCTGAAGCATTCGTACCTGCAAAAAAAGGAGAAGTTGTCTTTAATAACGTAAGTTTCCGTTATCACAATGCAACCGAAGATGTTCTCAAAAACATCTCATTCACCGCTGAAGCAGGAAAAACGACTGCCTTTATCGGAAGTACTGGTAGTGGTAAATCAACACTGATTAATCTCATACCACGTTTTTATGACGTAACTGAAGGTGAAGTATTCGTTGACGGTGTAAATATTAAAAACGTGAGTCAAAATGAATTACGAAACACAGTGAGCTATATTCCTCAAAAAGGAATTCTATTCTCAGGAACGATTGCATCAAACATTACGTACGGTAATCCTGATGCAACGGAAGAACAAATTAAAAAAGCAGCACGTATCGCACAGGCGGAAGAATTTATTGAAGCAAAATCTGGTGGTTACAACGAACCGATTTCACAAGGCGGCAGTAACGTATCAGGCGGTCAAAAACAACGTTTAAGTATTGCTCGTGCGCTTGCAAAAGAGGCAAGTGTCTATATATTCGATGATAGCTTCTCAGCACTTGATTATCGCACAGATGCTTCATTACGCAACAGTTTACAAAATGAGATGACAGGACAAACGATGTTAATTGTCGCTCAACGCGTAAGCACAATTAAAAATGCAGATAAAATTGTCGTTCTTGACGAAGGAAAAGTCGTAGGAATCGGCACGCATAAAGAATTATTGAACAATTGCTCAGTGTATTTTGAAATTGCAAGCAGTCAGTTGTCAGAGGAGGAATTAAAACGATGAGCCAAGATACTAAAACAAAAAATTCTTCCCGAAATCACGGCGGTTTTGGCGGTGGTCCTCCAATGGGAAGTGGCGAAAAAGCAAAAGATTTTAAGAAAACAATGCGCCAACTCGGTTCTTATTTAAAGCCGTATTCTATCCAAATCATCGTCGTTATCTTATTTGCCATCGGTAGTGCGGCATTCTCTATTGTTGGTCCGAAATACTTAGGAGATGCAACGACTGTACTATTTGATGGGTTAGTTGAAAAAATAACAGGTGTGCCTGGTGGAGGAATTGATTTTACTTTTATTCGTAACACACTTCTCTTCCTACTTGTCCTGTATATTTTGAGTACGCTCTTCGCCTTTGTTCAAGGCTACTTAATGAGTGGAATTAGCCAAAAAGTTTCATATAACTTACGAAAACAAATTAGCGAAAAAATGAACACATTACCACTTCGCTATTTCGATTCAACATCTCAAGGTGACGTCCTTTCTCGTGTAACGAATGATGTTGATACAATCAGTAACACACTAAGTCAAAGTCTATCGCAAATCATTACAGCAGTCGTAACGATTATCGGTATTCTGATTATGATGTTCTCGATTAGCTGGCAAATGACAATTGTTGCTTTGCTCATCATCCCGGTGTCAGGTATTTTCATTGGTTTGATCGTAAAGAATTCACAAAAGTATTTCACAGAACAACAAGAATATCTCGGCAAAATCAACGGACACGTTGAAGAAATGTATGGCGCTCATGTCGTTATGCGTGCATTCAACGGCGAAAAACGTTCGATTGAGAAATTTGACGATATGAACAAAACGCTATATAGCTCGGCTTGGAAATCTCAGTTTTTATCTGGTATGATGATGCCGATTATGATGTTCATTGGGAACCTTGGTTATGTTGCAGTTTCCATTTTAGGTGGATACCTTGCTGTGAAAGGTACGATTGAAGTTGGACAAATTTTATCATTTATCCAATACGTACGTAACTTCACGCAACCAATCGCTCAAACATCACAAATCGCAAACATTTTACAATCAACAGCAGCTGCTGCTGAGCGTGTGTTTGAGTTTTTAAACGAAGAAGACGAAGTACTTGAAGAAACAACTGCTTTTGATACATCCCTTGTTCAAGGGAACGTTACTTTCAAAAACGTTTCGTTTGGTTACACAGAAGACCGCACAATCATCAATGATTTTTCTGTTAATGTAGAGGCCGGACAACGTGTTGCAATCGTTGGACCAACTGGTGCTGGTAAAAGTACAATCATCAAGTTACTCATGCGTTTTTACGATATTAATTCTGGTCAAATTTTTGTTGATGACCATAACATTCAATCGTTCTCTCGTCATGACTTGCGCGACTTATTCGGAATGGTACTTCAAGATACGTGGCTTTTTAATGGCTCTGTCATGGAGAACATTCGCTATGGTCGTCTTGATGCAACAGATGAAGAAGTAATTGATGCTGCAAAACAAGCACATGCCGATCATTTCATTCGAACACAACCTGATGGTTATCAAATGGAATTAAATGAAGAGGCATCAAACGTTTCACAAGGTCAAAAACAGCTCTTAACGATTGCCCGGGCAATCCTCTCTGATCCAAAAGTTCTCATTCTTGACGAGGCGACGAGTTCGGTGGATACACGAACAGAAATTCTCATTCAAAAAGCAATGGAGAACTTAATGAAGGGAAGAACGAGCTTTATCATCGCTCATCGCCTATCTACAATTCGTGATGCCGATATTATCCTTGTTATGAAAGATGGCGACATCATCGAACAAGGCAATCATGAAACATTACTTGCTGCTGGTGGGTTTTATGCAGAACTCTATAACAGCCAGTTCGAAACAAACGCTACCGCTTAAAAAAGAACGGATTGTCATTATTCGTGACAATCCGTTCTTTCTATTTTTTTACAACACCATGTAAGAAGATATGCACAACTAATTCCGCTTTTTCTCGCTTGGCCTCTTCCATCGTTTTTTCACACATTATTTTCGATGCACCATGATGATTCAGCATACTCAAAAATAAATACGCCCATACTACAGGAATGTTACCAGGAACAGTTGGGTCACTTTCAATCGTCCCCTTTTGAATTCCTTGTTCAAATACACGCGCAATTTGCAGCGGATAGGCGCGCATAAATGCTGCATCGATCGTTTTTTTATTCTCTTCATTGATCTCTACACGAATATCATGAAACATCTGAGTTAAATCATTCGGATTGCTTCTCATTATTGTTTCAGCAACTGCTATCAAACAATCTTTTATATCAGTATGTTCTGCAATCGTATTTCCTAATTCTGTTTCTAACCTTTGTAAATAATTGCAAAGAACTTCCTTATATAGCTCTTCTTTATCACAAAAATGATGATACAAAGCCGGTTGTGTAATGCCGCACGCTCTTGCAATCATCCTCGTCGATACTGCTCTATATCCATGCTCCATAAATAATTGATATGATTCTGAAATAATTTGCTGACGTGTTTCGTTTTCCATTAGTGTATTCATACGTATCATCCTTTTACATAGAGAAACTTTCTTTTCTAAGTATAACAAAAAATTCACCCGAATAATGTTTATTTTTTTCTTATTCTCTTCAACTTTTTCCATCGATTTCTTGTCTAATTCTATGAAAGAGGGAAAACAATGGGCACATATATAACTGAGGAACAACTAACAACAATTATTCGCACATACCAAGATGACTTTTATCGTCTCGCCTATAGCTATGTAAAAGATTCACACCTTGCGATGGACATGGTGCAAGAGATGATATTTAAAGCCTTTAAGAATCGAAAAAAACTCAACCAACCTCACTATGCAAAAACTTGGTTGTATCGTATTTTAATTAACACTTGCATTAATCAGATGAAGAAATCAAAACCAACGCTCCCACTCGGTACTTTGCTTGATCAAATTCCGGCACCTTCGATTGAACTATCTGAGATTCTATCATTGCACGAAGCGATTAATCATCTAGATGCGGAACGAAAGAGCATAATTCTTTTACGTTACTTTGAAGACTTCAAAATCGAAGACATTGCGTATATTCTCGAAATGAACGTTAACACTGTCAAATCAAAACTCTATAGTGCGCTCAAATTACTACGTATTGAATTAGAAGGAGATGATATTTTTTGAGAGAGCCATTCTCTGAACTTAGACACCAATATAAAAATACGACCATTCCTGAAGATTATTCTTCCGTTGTAGAAAAAGCATTAACGAAAAGCACACAAAGGAAGTGGTACAATCGCCCTTTCATCAAAATAGCATCTATTGCAGCTGTACTCTTTATTACCTTATTAAACGTATCACCAACATTTGCTTCCAAAGTTTCCAGCATTCCAATCCTTGGAAATGTAGCTGATATTTTTCACATAATTCGTATTCAAGAAAACGATGCAAATAGCACAACAGACGTCACACTTCCAAACGTATCTGGCCTTACTGATGAAGCATTTGAAAAAATGATTAATTCCATCATTCAAGAGAAGGTTGAACAAAAAGTTGTTCTTGCTCAGAAAAATGCCGAACAATTTATTAGTGGCTCTTCCTTTGAATCTGATGAAACGAATGGAATAAAAGTAGAGATATTTGGAGACTTCGACAAGCACTTTGTAAGTCCTACCCTCGTTTCCTTTTCCGTATTCATTTTCGAAAGCGCTGCTTCGTCTTATATTTCTCGTGATTTTTACACAATAGACGTGCAAACTAATACGCAGCTATTTCTTCCGGATATGTTTAAAGAAAATGAAAACTATGTTGATATTCTTTCCAATGAAATTAAGAATCAAATTACACAACGTAAAAAAGATCCCCAAAACATGTATTTTGAAGATGAAGGTTTTCCTGGAGTATTTGATAAAATTGATCCAAATCAAGCGTTCTATCTCGACAAAAAAGGGAACATTGTGATCTACTTTGAAAAATATTCCATTGCACCTGGTTATATGGGAGAACAAACCTTTACCATACCAAACGACTTAATTAAAGCGATTCGAAAATAATGCAGAAGCCAATCCTATTTATTCGGATTGGCTTTTTCAATACGGTAATTAGGGTATTAAATTTCTCTTCATTTCGTCAGCACTCGTAGAAACTACTTGGTTGAACATTAATTTATGGTACGAAAAAACCAACCCGTTAAGGTTGGTTTTTGAAGTTTGCTTAGGCTTCCGTCCTACTCTCACAATAACTGGTGTTAGTGGAGACTACTTGGTCGAACATTACATTATGGTACGAAAAAAAACAACCCGTTAAGGTTGGTTTTTGAAGTTTGCTTAGGCTTTCGTCCTACTCTCACAATAACTGGTGTTAGTGGAAACTACTTGGTCGAACATTAAATTATGGTACGAAAAAAACCAACCCGTTAAGGTTGGTTTTTGAAGTTTGCTTAGGCTTTCGTCCTACTCTCACAATAACTGGTGTTAGTGGAAACTACTTGGTCGAACATTA
>JBOFGC010000161.1:0-2772 GCA_051648945.1 Bacilli bacterium | reverse complement strand
TATTGGTATGCGACAAAAATGCCAGGAATTGTATACGCAATCATACCAGACTTCTCACCTGTAATAGCTTCCATAATGTTTGGAATAACACCCGTTGTTCCAAACAAAACAATAATCATAAACCCTACGACCACCCCCGGCAATGAAACCGGGAATGTGAGTAGTGTCATAAATACCGAACGCCCTTTAAAATCGTATTCTGCCAGATAAATTGCCAGTAAACCACTCAAAATTACGCTTACTACCGTTACCGCTACACTAAGCAAAATACTGTTAGCAAATGCTTCAAAATAATATTGATTGGTCAGTAGTTCTGTATAGTTCGAGAAACTCCATTCGCCACCTGTTTGAAAACTTGTTACGATAAGCATTCCGAGTGGAACTATAAAGAAGAGTAGAAAAAGCAGTAGTGTCGGTACATAAAAGACCGATGTTTTCCATGAACTTTTCATAATCGTCGCCCCTAGTTGCTCATTCCCTGTTGCCATGACTTGTTAAAGTCTGCTTGAACAGTTTGCATTTTTTCATAATCTACATCTTGTACTCTTTCATACTCACTGTCTGGTAAAAACTTTGCTTTCAACTCATCTGTAAATACACTCGTTTTCACTGGACGAACATACCCTTCTGCAAATAAACGTTGTCCTTCATCAGAGAATAAAAAGTCAATCAGTTGCTTTCCTTGTTCTTCATGTGGTGCATCTTTCACTAGTCCAACGATATACGGAATCTTCACAGAACCTTCCGCTGGTATAATGACATCGATTGGCGCATTGTCGTTATGTTTTAACGTGTACCCGTTAAAATCAGCATCAATTAAAATGGGAATTTCACCTTTCATCAATTTTGCAGTCGCTGTTTGTTTCGGAAAAACGGCACCGTTCTTCTGCAACGCTTTCGCAAATTGAAGGGCAGGTTCAAAATTATCTAGCGTTCCACCATTTGCCTCATTTACAGCTACAATTGCACTATACCCAACCGAAGCGCTTGTCGGATCGTACATACCGACCATTCCTTTGTACATTGGATCTAAAAGTTCTTGAAAACTTTTCGGAACTGGTTTATCCCCAAGTGCTTTTGTGTTTACGAGAATCGCTACCGAACCGTAATGAACCGTAGACCAACGTCCTTCTTCATCTTTTAATTCGGAATCAATTTCATCAAAACTTTCGTGTTTGTACGAAGAAAACAAATCTTCCTCAACCGCTTTATAGCCAAACGGTAACCCAACATACGCAATGTCAGCTACCGGTGCTGTTTTTTCGTTAATTAACGCAGTCATGGTCTGTCCACTATTTTTGTTATCATTCGGTGCTTGAATGCCTGTATCTTTTGAAAAAGTAGAAAGTACCGTACCCCAATTTGCCCATTGTTGTGGTGAGTTATAGCTTATAACTGTGTTCTCTTTACTCCCACACCCTGCAAGTGTGAGTGCCATCGCGCTTACAACTGCAACGTTTCTTATCATTTTTTTCATTCTAGTTGTCCTCTTTTCTGTTGAAATAATGTAAATATATGCCATAATTGTGCGCTTATGATGCTTTAAGGTATGTTAAAAGTGCATGTAAATTTTCAAAACAGTGCGTAGGTGTAATGTTCGTACGCTCAATGTCCTCTTCCGAACTTACACCTGTATAAAGAAGTGCTGTGTCCCAACCGTTTGCTTGACCAAACAAAATATCTGTTTCTAATCTGTCACCGACCATGAGGCACTTTTTCGCTGTACTTGGTATTTCAACCTCTTCAGCAAATAGCGGACTTGGTTTTCCCAGCACCCAATCAGGCTTCCGTTTTGCGGCTTCTGTTAGTAGCGCAGCAATACTTCCAGCGTCTGGTATTTCACCTTCTGCAACAGGGCACGTGCTGTCTGGATTTGCTAGCACGAATATTGCACCCTTTTGTAAAGCTTGTGTCGCTGTTGTTAATTCTTCAAATGATAATTGCCTGTTGAGCGCAACGAGTACATGCGTTGCATGCTTAGAACTTCTCGTTACTTGAATGTCCTGAAGGTTCAGCTCCTCATGCAATGCTGCTTCTCCAACTACGATTACATTTTTTGCTTTTTTTTCTTGGAGAAATGATGCTGCAGCACCACCTGCTGTAATGATTTCTTGTTCCGTTGCTTCAATACCTAAAGTTAGAAGTGTTTCTCTCACCATGCTTTTTGTTTTCAACGTTGTGTTCGTTACGAATCGAAGCGGAATCTTTTTCTTGCGCAAATATGCAACAATTTCAACCGCGCCTGGCAAAACTTTCTCACCAAGATACATCGTTCCGTCTAAATCAAAACAAACACAATCATACTTCGGTCTGTTCATCATCTGTCTCCTCTTGTTGTTCGATATGATAGTAGAATAATATAAAAACATTAATGCTATGCAAATATAATGTAAGGTTTTTGTAAAGGTGAATTTTAAAAAAAATAATTCGCTATTGACAGAAATTCATACACTATGACTTCTTTTTAAGAACAATCCCATCACAATACCAGTACTTTTTTATAACCATTGTAAATTCTAAGTAAAAAATGCGTGATCATTATGTGAATATGTTTACAAAGTGAATACTAAAACAAAAAAACCATTAACCACAGCGATTAACAGTTTTTTACTTTTATTATTTACTTATACCTAGCTACTCACCTAGCTCAGTACCCCAAGCAAGCACAAACAAACATACGCGAGCGTAGCCCTTTTTCATAACCCATGGATAAAAAGTTTTAACGCGACCATCACCACTTCGATGAAGGGTACGGAGAAAGGCAACGGAGAC
>JBOFGC010000160.1:0-10625 GCA_051648945.1 Bacilli bacterium | reverse complement strand
GGTTATCTAGATATCTACGAGCGAAGCGTTGCACCAAAATCGTTTGATTGTATGAGCGATGCACGTAAGTGGATGAAACGAATGAAAGACATGGCGCAAGAAGCATGCGGTATGGACGATTTCGCTTTACAATACATCTACGAAAATTATTCAGGTCCGTTATCATATTCACTAGCGAAGATTCGCACAGCGTTTATCGATATCGAGGTTCATAGTCGTGACGGCTTCCCTTATCCCGAAATCGCTCGTTGGGAAATTGATGCAATCACGCATTACGATTCAGTAGACGACAAGTATTACGTTTTCACTACACGAGAGTGGTGGCGTGAGAAGTCGATTCTTGATGCAAGTATTCTTGAACGTACAGAATATAAGATGTATCAAGACGAAAAACAGATGATGATTGGTTACATTAAACACTGGCGAGCAAATCCTCCTGCGATCATCACCGGTTGGAACTCAGAAATATTTGATATTCCTTATATTGTCAATCGTTTAGGTGTGTTGTTCGGTCCTACTGCTGCTTTGAAATTGTCTCCTTGGGGTAAAGTTAACGAGCGTACAGTGCGTGGTCAAGGCGAACAAACGTTCCAAGTATTCGATATCGTTGGTGTATCTCATCTCGATTATCTTGCACTTTACAAAAAGTTTACATTTAAGACTCGTCCTACTTACAAATTAGATTATATCGGTTTAGTTGAAGTTGGTGAGCAAAAGATTAGCTACGATGGTCCTTTGTGGAAATTGGCAGTTGAAAATCCACAAACGTACATTGACTATAACATTAAAGACGTTGACTTGATTATCCGCATGGATAAGAGTCTGTTACTGATTCAGCTTGCTACATCACTGGGTTACTACAGTCACTCGTCGTTTGAGAATATGCTATCTCCATTGAAAACATGGGATGCTATTATCTACAACAGTCTAGCAAGTCAGAATATCGTTGTACCAGAAAACAAGCACAAACCGAAAACGCCGTATGAAGGTGCGTTTGTTAAGCCTCCGTTTGTCGGGTTCCACGAATGGATTCTATCGTTCGACTTAACGTCGCTGTATCCGCATGAAATCATGCAATACAACATTAGTCCAGAGACGATTCGCGGTCAGTTTGTTCCGCCCGATATCATGGATCTTGTTAACAAAACGTATGTGTTAGATCATCAGGGATTCTCGTGTGCTCCTAATGGCATGATGTATGATAAAAATAAACGCGGCATTATCCCGATCGAAATCGAGAAAGTGTTCTTGCAACGTAAAGCTGCGAAAAAGAGCGAATTTCGTATGGATTCACTTGCAACCCGTGCGAAAGGTTACTTTGATAAACACGCTCAGATTGCAGAATTCAAGAAACTGAACTTTGTTGCAGAAATGGTCGGAGCGTTTCACGAAGAACTGACAGATGAACAACTAGAAGCGATGACTCCAGCGCAACTAGATTACATTATTCATCGTGCTCGTGAACTTGAGAAAACGTACAACGTTGAGCAGCAGGCTAAGAAAGTACTTATCAACTCCCTTTATGGTGCACTTGGTAACGAATACTTCCGCTACTTTGACGTACGCAACGCTGAAGCTATTACAACAGGTGGTAAGCTCTCCATCTTGTGGATTGAACGTAAGCTGAACGAATACTTCAACGACTTGCTGAAAACGAACGATTATCCGTATTGTATCTACATCGATACCGACTCAGTTTATCTACGACTGAACAAGTTTGTTGATATGATGTTACAACGTGCTGGTAAGACTCAAGATGATGTCGGTATTGCTAAAATCGTTGACATGCTTGATAAGTTTGCAAGTACAAAAGTTGAACCATTTATCGCTGAATGCTATCAAGAAATGGCAGATTACATGAACGCATATGCGCAGAAAATGTTCATGGACCGTGAAGTAATCGCAGATAAAGGATTCTGGACGAGTAAGAAGCGTTACGCTCTGAACGTATGGGATTCAGAAGGCAAGCGAAAGTATGACAAAGAAGGAAATCTGGTACCTAAGTTGAAGATCATGGGCATCGAAACCCAACGTTCATCTACTCCGGTATTTGCACAGAAAGCGCTGTACGAAAGTATTCGGTTGATTCTGCAAGAAGATGAACAAGCGTTACGTGATCATTACAGTCGCATTAAAGCAGCGTATCCGAAACAAGATTACAACGATATCTCTGCTGTTACATCAGCCAACAACATTATGCAAGATGCTTCAAAGGACATGTTCCCGTTAAAAGGTTGTCGTGGTCCGATTAAAGGTGTGTTAGCGTATAATCGTATGGCAAAAGCAACAGAAGGCGTTGACCCGATTCAAGACGGCGAGAAAGTAGCGATGCTATTCTTGAAAGAACCGAATCGTCTAGGTTCACCATCGTTGGCCTACCCGTCTGGGAGCACCGTTCCCATTGAGTTCGGTCTAGATATGAATCAGTTGATTGATTTCAACCTGATGCGGGAGAAACACTTTGTTGCACCACTCACTACAATTTGCGAAGCTATAGGATGGGATTATGAAGAACGATCAACACTCGATTTCTTATTCGGTTAAAAGTCCTTGGTCGTTTTCGGGGGAGTTAAAACTCCCTCTCGAACACCATGTTCGAATCGAGGCAGATATCATCGGTTCAGTCGAACAAACGGATACCAGTTTCAAGGTACACGTAAAGCATCACGGTTCAAATGTTAAAACTATTTACACGATTGATAAAAATCTGTTGAAAGCTTTTAAATATATTTTAGAATCCGTGTAAAATTAGGTTATAAGTACAGGAGCTTGTTGTATAATAAGCTCCTGAGTTGATGAAAACATTATGTAAATTATGAGGGCAGAATGAAATTTTTGAATAAAAGGTTAAGATATAATGAGCGATTTGTTAGCACGTCTGAAAAAAGCATCCACCAACAAAATGACTACAACTCTGAGTAAGTCAATTCTTTTTAACGATAAAGACCAAACCAAAACCCGCGTACCTATTCTGAACTTGGCGTTATCTGGTCGTTTTGATGGAGGATTAACTTCCGGTCTAACAGTAATTGCTGGTCCATCTAAGCACTTTAAATCTAACATCTCGCTGTTGATGGTAGCTGCTTATATGAAGAAACATCCAGAAGCGATCTGTTTGTTTTACGATTCAGAATTCGGTATCACTCCTAGCTATCTTCGTTCTATGGGCGTTGACCCAGATCGCGTGATGCACACTCCGATTGAGAACGTAGAGAACCTAAAGTTCGACATTGTTAATCAGTTGGAAGCATTGAATCGAGACGATAAAGTTATCGTGTTTATCGACTCCATCGGCAACATGGCATCAAAGAAAGAAGCGGAAGATGCACTGAATGAAAAATCAGTAGCGGATATGACTCGTGCGAAACAGTTGAAATCCCTGTTCCGTATCATCACTCCGTATTTCACAACTCGTGATATTCCGTGTATCGCAGTTAACCATACAATCGAAACAATCGAGATGTTCAGCAAAACCGTTATGACCGGTGGTACTGGCGTGATGTATTCTGCTGATACCGTTATCTTCTTGGGTCGTCGTCAAGTTAAAGATGGTACTGAAGTTGTCGGTTACGAATTCGTTATGAATATCGAAAAATCTCGTTACGTAAAAGAAAAATCGAAACTTCCTTTGACTGTAACGTTCGATGGCGGTATCAATATGTACTCCGGTCTGTTAGAATTAGCACTAGAACTTGGTTTTGTTGTTAAGCCTAAGAATGGTTGGTATCAGCCTGTGACTGTAGACGAAGAGACTGGCGAAATGGTCGTTAACGAATCTAAGTCATGGCGCGCAAAAGATACTGAGTGTATCGAGTTCTGGAAGCCAATGTTTAAACACGCTCCGTTCTTGACAGCAGTCGAAAAACGCTATACACTAGGCGCTATCAAGTTAGACGAAGACGCAATTGATGCAGAAGTATCACAACTAATTTAACAAAGGGCCTTCGGGCCCTTCTGGAGTAAGTATGTACGACGTAGGACAAGCAGCACAAGAAACTAATGCGATTCAAGAAGAAATCGATCATGACATTTTGAAAGCTGTGAACGATGCGGCTAAACGAATCGAAGAAGCGGAGAAATCAGCGAAAGCCGTGTGGGAAATCGATGGAACGACTGTCTATGTGCGCGACATTACGATTCATAAATGCAAAGAAATGAGCGTCGATTGGTTCACTTTCAACGAATCAGTCGATAAGAAAGAGCTAGGTGTTAAGGTCGAAACACTAGCAAAGACGTTACTTAAAGAGGAGACCAAATGCACATCGCGAAATCCATTTTCGAAAATCTTTTATTCAATCAGGAATATTTTCGGTTAGTCTGGCCCCATCTAAAAGATGAATATTTTGATCGTGGCGGCGAACGAATCACGTATGATTTGATTAAAAAGTACGTCGATAAATACGAAAACTTACCAACAATTAATGCGTTGGTGATTGACTTAGACGCTAAGTCTTCGATTTGTGCCCACGATTACGAAGAAACAAAAACATTAATCGGGAGTTTTGTTAATGCTCCTGAAGACTTATCGTGGTTAGTTGATACAACAGAGAAATATTGTCAAGATAAATCGTTGTATCAAGCGGTAGCTCGTGTCGCTGAGATTCAAGATAACGCATCACTACCACACGATGAGCAAGATCATAAGCTACCGGGTGTTGGTGCGATTCCTGATCTGTTGCGCGATGCGTTAGGTGTTTGTTTCGATACGTCTGTTGGTCACGATTACTTTCTTGATTATGAAACCCGATGGGACATGTATAACAAGAAAGTATCAAAGTTAGGGTTTGCGATTAACATCCTTAACAAGATCACGAAAGGCGGCGTAGAACGCAAGACGCTCAACTTGATTCTAGCGGGTGTAAACGTTGGTAAGTCGCTTTCTCTGTGTTCGTTGACTGCTGACTATCTAACACAAGGTTATAACGTCCTGTATCTTTCTATGGAGATGGCAGAGGAAGTTGTTTGTAAGCGTATTGATGCTAACTTGATCAATATCTCTATGGACGATTTCGATACGTTGACCGGTGGTTCGTATAAATCGAAATTACAAGCGTTAGCGAATCGTAATAAAATCGGTAATCTTGTTGTTAAGCAGTTCCCGACAGGCGGCGCAAGTGTTAGTAACTTTAACGCGCTAATGCAAGAACTGAAAACAAAGAAAGGATGGAAACCAGATGTAGTAATGGTCGACTATCTAGGTATCTGTTGTTCTGCTCGTATGAAAACTTTCTCTGAAAACTCATACGCGATGGTAAAAGCGATCGCAGAAGAGTTACGCGGGTTTGCTATTCGTTGGGATGTTGCTGTATGGTCAGGCGCTCAAACTAACCGAAATGGTTGGAATAGCACTGATGTTGATATGGGCGATATCGCGGAATCTGCGGGTCTAGCTGCAACTGCCGACTTCATTATTGCGTTGATGGAAACAGAAGAACTCGCAGAAATGAAACAATATTTCTGTAAACAGATCAAATCTCGATATGGAGATAAATCAATTAATGCTAAATTCAACTTAGGCGTTGACAAAGGCAAACAGCGGATATATGAACTCGATGACGCTGCGGCAAATGTCCAGAATAACGTCGTTGAAGTAAGTAAAGATATGCATGTTCAATCTCGACAGAATGCGATAGTTGCTGCCGAAGAGCACAAATCTAAACGCGAAATGTTAGATGAATTCACATGGTAATAACAGGGCCTTCGGGCCCTATGGAGAAAAACATGTTACAGATTTTGACTTACGTCGGTGTCATTTTTCTTATTTACATTGCAATCGCACTATGTATTTCTGTGTTTTGTTGGGGCTATGACTATCGAAACTACAAGAAAACCGGTCGACGGGATCATAAATTTCCAGTAGAGGTGTCTTGGCAAAGCTACTCGATTTATCTGGCAATCTCTACACTTTGGATAGTAATCCCATTTGCCTACGTGGTTGAAGGATTCAACAATCTCAAGCGTAAATAATAAGGGAGCCTTCGGGCTCCTTTTTGTGCTAAATACAGTAAAGAGGTTGTTAATATGATCAAAGCGTTTAGACGTAAAACGGAAGCAATTTATGCGTTTCGTATGATCGACCTTCTGCGCAAGCCATTTAAAGAATGGGAAGCGTTCGAGTTGGGTATCATCGACGACGATGGTGAAGTCATCAAAAGACCTGTGACCAATAAAGAGAAATCTAAATGGTCAAGATTTCACACTATGACGGCTAGTGTTAAGAAGATGTTAGATCGAGGACCTAAAAGGAAATCTGAACTAAATAGCTTATGGTTATCATATCGCACGTTGCGCGAGGAATATCTGAGAGAGGAAGATCTATCTACTATCGAGTCAGAGTTTCCAATGTTAGTTGAAATGGTATCAGGCGATGCCGGTGGCAATCCAGATAATATTGCTGCTGGTAAGAATTCTGGTGCTGTTGTTTATCCCGGTCCCGGTGGCCCTAAAAAGAAAAAGGTAAAGAAAATGACTGAGATGGTCGATTTTAAACAATTCGTTGAGAGTTTGGAAGCAGATAAAGCTGAAGCGCTGCGTCTAGCCGAAGAAGAAAAGAATAAAGTAGTTGAACCGACTTCATTCTCTCTGAAAGCAATCGGCGCTAATAGTGTTGTTGTTGAGGCTGTTGGCAGTGATGTTACTAGCGTTGTACTTTCTGGTAAGACAACTCATAATTCAGTGACCGAAGCTGAAATCAAAGAAGCATTCAAAGAACTAGGTCAAGAAGGTGTTCTGGCTTACGTGAAAGAAGCGACAAAATTAATTTGGAAAACTTGTTGATATCGAACAAAGTCCATGTATAATAACCTCTATCAGAAATGGTAGAGGTTTTTTGTATGGACATTACAGCCAATCAATTTGCGATGCGAATCGGGTATACATTAGAGTTATCAAAGATAACTTCACACAATCCGTTGAAAATTAACTTTCGTTGTCCTCTATGTGGCGACTCCGCGAAAGACAAATACGCAAAGCGAGGATGGTTTTACGAATATAAAGGAGTGTTGCGTTTTGGGTGTTTCAACTGCAACCGGAACAAACCATTCGTTACATTCATGAAGGAACAGTATCCGGATTTATTTCGCGAATACTTACTAGAGAAAAATGGTCCACGAGAAAAGAAAAAACAAGACGACGTTGATTTGACAAAATTAAACAAAACATCGTTGCAATCTTCCATCAAGCAGAGTACAATAGAAAAATATTGTAAACGATTAGATTTATTACCGGAAGGTCATCCAGCTTTGCTTTATATGCAAAATCGTTTGATTCCCGAGGATAAGATGAATCTTTTCTGGTTCACGATGCAATGGAAAGAATTAACAAACGAGGTATCTCCCGGTATGTATCCGGTGATTGAACCTGAACCTCGTATTGTTATTCCTATTTTCGACGATAAAAAAGAAATCGCATGTATGCAAGGTCGTGCGTTGCGTACGTCTGAGAAGATTCGATACATGACGATAAAATCGTCAGAAGATGCAAAGAAGGTATATGGTCTAGAGCGAATCGACCCTAACGAACGGGTGTTTTATCTAGAAGGTCCTATTGACTCCGTGTTTATCGATAACGCTTTAGCGATTGTTGGTGGTACAATGTCTTTAGATGAATGTCCATATCCTAAACAACGAGTGTGGGTACTCGATAATGAACCCAGGTCGCCGGATACTTGCAAACGATTATTTAAAATGATTGAAGCAGGTGAACATGTTGTTTTATGGGACAAAGCTCGTTGGTCCAGTAAAGATGTTAACGATATGATAATGAAAGAAGGTGCGACTCGTGAGGAAATCAATCGCTATCTTCGTTCTAATATTGTTAAAGGATTGACAGCGAAAGTCCGTTTTATGAATTGGAAAAAGGTAAAATTATGAAAGACAATCTAGATATTATGCTTGACATGCAACACTCACTTCAAGTATCATTGCATAACTCCAAGCCTGATATCATCATGCATCCTGACAAGTTAGAAACGTGTGGTCAGATTCTACAATGGATGCGTATGCAAGATGATTTCTTGGCAGACGAAACCCGTGAGCTATACACTTCACTTGGCGGAGATTCGTTAGGACGAGAAGCTGCATCAATCTGGAAGCCGTGGAAAAAGAACCACGTTGAATTCAACGAGCGCCCGTTCTCTGAACTGTCAGTTGAAGACCAGAAAGCAGTTAAGATGGAATTAATCGACCAGTTACATTTCTTTATGTGTAAGTTCTTAGCGCTTGGTATGGATTCTTCTGAAATCATGGAGCTGTACCGCGAAAAGAACAAAGAGAACTTTGACCGACAAGACCGAGGCTATTAATATGCAAGTTGTTTTACAGGGTTGGCACCGACTACATGACTCGATGCGCGAATTCTTTACTGGTTCAGGCGAACAGCGTATGCGTTACAAGCGTCGATACACCGAAGATATGTATTATCATTTAGTTGGTCTGATGACAGTGTTAGACGAAGCACAAGACGCTCGCGACTTCATGACAACGAATGTTGTTTTGGACGTAGAAAGTGATCAGTATAAAGCCCTTCAGCATTTCATCAACTTTATCGCCACAGACGATGAGTGATGTGTATTTAAAATATATATATATATTAACTATAAGGTATAAAAATAATGGAATTTACAAAAATCGAGTGTACACACGCATTTTATGACGAATATTGGGGCACTGCCTTTTATGTGTTTGATACAATTCCCGAGATTGGTCACGGCGAATGGGCAATCTCTGAAGGTGGCGATGTTGTTTACGATTTGTTGTATGACCGAGTCGTACAAAACTACCCAGCAGAATTGTCGTGTTTAGTTGATCATATCCCAGATGATATTGAAATTGAGGGACTTGAAGAGTAAACGTTACACTTCAACATTTCATTAACTTTATTGGAACAGATGATGAGTGATTTGCCAAACGATTTCATGATTGACTTTGAGTCATACGGATTAGCGCCAGACGGCGCTTTTATCGACCTTGCTATTATTATTTTCAAAGACGATCCACATAATCCACCTACGTTCGATGAGCTTGTTACTAATGGCAAACGAATCAAGTTTGATATTACGAGCCAGCGAAAAGAGTTTCCTCGCGTGTTTGACCGCAGTACCATCGAATGGTGGAAGCAGCAATCCGAAGATGCACGTGCTATGATTAAAGCCGCGCCACACGACGTGAGTCTGAAAGCCGGAATGGAAGAAGCGATTGATTATATTCGCTCGAATACAGATAAAAGGAAATCACTTGGTTGGTGCCGAGGAAACTCTTTCGACTTTCCTATGTATTTGACTGCACTCCGTCAGATTCGCGACACTCGTGACGTGTGGGACGACGAACCTTGTTTCTTCTGGAATCAACGCGACACTCGTACCGCAATCGAACGAACATTGATGTCTCGCGGTATGACTGAATGTCCTCTTCCGATGGGAACGTTAGATGGATTTGTTGCGCATAACTCAGTTCACGATGTCGCTAAAGACATTTTGATGTTGATTTACGCACAGCGTTATGTGTTAGGACTAGAAGATTGTCCTACACAAGAAACCGCTGACCCGCGTTCTGTTAAAAAATCACGATAAATTATGGGCCGAAAGGCCCTTTTCTTTTTGGAGATACCATGTACGAAGGCGTAATAAATTACACGGGGAATAAGTCAAAGCTTATGCCCAGATTATTGGAAGTATTTGAAAAATCAGACGCTCGAAGATTGGTCGATGTGTGTGCAGGTGGGTTATCGGTGACGCTACATTCGCCATTCGAAAATGTACTAGCTAACGATTACAGCAGTGAGTTATTTTGTATATATAATCACCTAGACAGTCGTAGCTGCGAACAGATGGTCAGTGAGATTGAGAACGTTATTCGGCTGTATGGATTGTCTAAGACTAACAAAGGTGGTTATGAAGATTTCAAAGCGATGACGAACGTGGCAGCTCTATATAACGGAATGGGTCCATCTATTCCTTTGTTTCATCTGGTTCTCCAGTACCACGCGTTCTCGAATATGATGAGATTCAACAGACTCGGTATGTTCAATACTCCATTCGGGCAGCGCTCATTTAACAAATCCAGTAAAAAGAAAATCGAGCAGTTTTACAAAATCAAAGATAGAAAGAATATCCAATTCAGTAATCAGTCGTTCTTGAATCTATCAATTAAAGATGACGACTTTGTTTACATGGACCCGCCTTATCTGATCACCGAAGCTGTGTACAATAATGGATGGGATGATTTCACAGACGGCGCGATGATGAACTGGCTAGACGAACTCCACGCTCGTGGTATCAAGTTCGCGATGTCTAATGTAACTCATCATCGTGGCAAGACAAATCAGCGCCTAATCAATTGGGCCGCGAAATACAACGTGATCAGTATGAATCACAAGTACGTTTTCAATTCATATCAAGCAAAAGAACAAGACAAAGAAACAATCGAAGTGATTATCACAAATATTAGTTGATTATGTGGTGGCCGTGTGTTATCATGGCCACCTGTTTTGAGAGAGGTATTAATGTTAGATTCAATTTTTGATATGAGCGAAAGTGCTCCAGTGAAAAAGAAAGTGGTTAAGAGTTCAGACGATTTCTCGATTCTTACACCTCGTGAGCATTGTCTAAAGCGTCCTAATATGTACGT
>JBOFGC010000159.1:0-1823 GCA_051648945.1 Bacilli bacterium | reverse complement strand
CACTGCGCCGATATTAGCTCGACCTGCGAAAATGTCGCTGTTGTTATACTCTGACAGGTATGCGCGACACCCCATCGGTGAGACTGTCACACCGTGTTTTTTCCAAATTTCACCAGTGTAACCAGCGTCAAGAGATAAGAAATCAGGATAGATCCGTTTTCGATTACATTCAAGAGCGAGTTGGAAGATGTCGTAGTTCACGTCGGACGGTTTCTCGTTCAACCCATCAAGCATGAAGAACACAAGTTTCGGGAATAACGGCGTCGTATGTGTCTTTCCAAGACCTTTGATTCGTTGACGTAAAATCGTTTTCTGAATCTCACGCCCCCAGTAACTTGTCGTTGTTCCGAATGTGATCGTACAGAACGGTGTCTGACTTAACGCGTTTTCGATCGTGTTGACTGTCGTTTCGAAAGCTAGATAACCTTTCCGTAATTCGTATTTTGTATGTTTAGCTGCGTCTTCTTGTAACTTTTCTAACGGTACGTAATCGCCGTATTCGTCAAGAAGTCGATTTAATTCACGTTCGTAAGTGCGCTCACAGAACGGTGCGAATATTTTATCGAACTCTGGGATCGTGTAGCCTCCAAACTGGTTACCGGAAGCTTTGATTACGATATTACCTGCGATAATCAGCGCTGTACGTACAGAGTCGATATCATCGTACACTACACCGTTAATTTCGAACGAGTTCTTGAATAAGCTCCCAACGTCGAATAAACAACAGTTGAAAGTGTCAAGACCGAGATGGCTCATATCGTGTACATGTAACACACCATCACCGTGTGCTTTATTCATTTCCGGAGAAAGTTCGAATGTGCGGTAAAGCTCGCCCATCGTATGTTCAGAGATCAGGTTCATTTTTGTTGACACCAAGTCAGAATCTTTATTCGCGTTTTCGTTCAAACCGTTATCTTTCAATTCGTGCAAGAAGTCGTAAGTGTCGTGCAACGTCGTATTTGTCCGCTCTTTATAGTTACGGTATGCGCGATATTCTGCTTCTACGGTTGGTGAAATGTCGTGCAACGCCTCCATTACGTGTTTGTGCATGTCTACAGTTGTAACGTTATCGCCTTGAGCGCTGAGTGTCGCTTCGACAGTGTCGGCTGTTGTTTGAGCCACCTGTAGTCGGACAGATTCGTTTAAACTCGTTCGTCGTGCTGATTTAAGAACCGCGTTGACAATTTTAAGCTTGCAGAACGCTTCTTCTCTTCCATTTTTTCGTATAATTTTCATGATATACCCGCTTTCGTGTTAATTTAATGATTCGTCGTCGTATGCTACACCGTCAACTACGCGGTACATGTGCTGATTCGACGAACCGTAATATTTAAAGAGACCGTGGAGATCGCGTTGATAGCGACCGACTTTGATATAGTCTACGTGTGACAAGATGTCGTCTGGGACGTTTTCAAGGTCGAACCCCGTCCAAAGTAGTGTTGTCAGGTTCAAAGTTTTCGCGTGCTGCAATATCGTCAACGTCGCTTCGTAATGCTCCAACGGCTCACCACCAAGGATAGCTACGTTCTTGTTGCGGTATGCGTAACGCGTGATTGCGTCAATCGCGTCA
Organism: Bacilli bacterium; assembly: GCA_051648945.1. Lineage (GTDB taxonomy): Bacteria > Bacillota > Bacilli > JBOFGC01 > JBOFGC01 > JBOFGC01. Next base: position 253 of record JBOFGC010000159.1, on the reverse strand, counting down.
GATAACCCATGGTTCGATTCACGGCGCTTTAGCAACGATCCGTTATGACAACCTGTACATCGAAAGGGACACCCGTTGAACCAGACAGATGTTGAAATGTTGTCGATAGCGTTCGTCGCGTCGGTATGTTTTATTTTGCCAATATTTGCGAGCATGTGAAGCCACTCCTTTTTCTAGTAATTACTTTACCATTATACCATACACAAGGGCGAATTGTTAAGTCGTTTGCACGGAATTGCGAAAAAAAAAAAAC
>JBOFGC010000158.1:0-10091 GCA_051648945.1 Bacilli bacterium | reverse complement strand
AGGGTCCATTGTTAGTTAGTAAGGGCCCAATGCTTGTGCGTAAGGGTCCAATGTTTGGGCGTAAGGGTCCAAAGTTGGTTAGTAAGGGTCCAATGCTTGGGCGTAAGGGTCCAATGTTGGTTAGTAAGGACCCAATGTTTGAGCGTAAGGGTCTAATGCTGGTTAGTAAGGGCCCAATGCTTGTGCATAAGGGCCCAATGTCTGTGCGTAAGGTCACCCCCCCACAACAACCCAATCCCACACCACCAATTCCCCATCAAATGCTCCATGTAAAAAAACGCACAAAAAAAATTATATAGACAAATTACCTAGATCTGTATGTGTGCATAAAGTATTAAGAAAACATCACACCTTCAGGGAGGAATTGTTATGACACAAGATAACATGTTCGAAAAAATTGAGAAAAATTCAAAAATAAATAAAGATTCGATTTTAAAAGTGGCTGATTCTGTGAAAGATGCAAATTTTAAAGACGAGAAAACTGTACGTACTCTCGTTCGTCAACTTGCGATGTTAGCGGGAAAACCAATTACGAAAGAAAAAGAAGACCGAATCGTAGCGATGATTGTGAATAATAATATTCCAGTTGAATCAATTGGCCAAATGTTAAAAGGAAATTAAAGTGAACCTAATGGACAAATGCCTAGTGCATTTTGAAATGCCTGTGCATATAGTACAGAGGAAAGAACATAGATTTTGAGAAACAAGTTGTTGATATTTTTAGTCAGAAAGCAAAGCAAAACGCCTCAGTTTGCTTTGCTTTTTACATTTCAGAAAAGAGAAAAAAATCAAAATATATGATAGAATAGTGAACGAGCAAATAGGATAGGGGGATTTCCATGGATGCGTTAATGAAAATGTGGCTCAGTCTCGGGGGAATTGGGTTAATGTTTTTAAGCGTGAGTGTGCTTTTACTCGTTCGGACCTATGTGAAAAACAAAGTAGTGAACGGTTTGGTTAACATTCTAGCATTTTTTTGTATATTAATTTGTGGTTTTATTATGGTAGTCGTTGTCTTTTCAGGCCCATCAGGAGGATAAAGTATGAAAAAAAGAGTCCTTATTACATATTTACTGAGTGTCGTAGTTTTTTTAACGGGATGTATGTACAAAGAACAAGTGAAATCAACCGATCGACCGAGTGAAAGTGATATTGAGGTAGTAGACAAAGCGGTTGCCGCGTTCTCAGAAGATAATGGCGGGCTTCTACCTATAGTAAATAAAGAGATGGACATGAATAAGTATGTGAAGTATCCCATCGATTTTAAACGTCTTGTTGGACGGTATTTGGATGATTATCCGAGCAATAGCTATGACGCGGGTGGTATTTTTCAGTATGTGATTGTTGATCCAGAAACTGATCCGAAAATTCGACTTGTATCCATACGCTTAGCGGAAGAATTGAGTATGTATAATTTACAAATGAATTCCTATTTAGGGCGGAAAAAGTATCCACCTTTTGGAAAACAACTTTCAAATACATATTGGACAATCGATACGAAAAAATTCGGCATGAAGACAAAACCAACTGTTACAAGTCCCTATTCGGGAGAACAGTTACCAGTCGTGATGCATTTCAGCGGGCAAATGTATGTCGACTATTCAATTGATGTGAGTGCCTTTATTGCGGAACATCAGATTACGAATTCTGAAAATATTTTGGATGAGATGGCAAAGAAGTCATTCATAGCGCCAGCTTGGGGAATTCCATTAGCTGTTGAAAACGGAAAGATCGTTGTCATTCAATCATAAGGAAGAGAAAGTGCACAAAGAAGATTGTGCGCTTTTTTATTTGCGAAAAGGTACTAAAACCTTATGTACACTACATATATTTTATCTTAGTTGAAGAAGCTTGGGAGAGGAAATTTTCTATAGCTAGTCATATATTACTGGACAGATTCATAGCATGATAGTGTCCTAAAACATATGCAGTAGGAATTTATCCCAAAAAAGCACCTCGGGAGGGTAAAATATGGAAAGAATCGATATCTTTAAAGATATCTCAGAACGAACTGGTGGCGACATTTATTTTGGTGTAGTTGGAGCAGTTCGAACAGGGAAATCAACGTTTATCAAACGCTTTATGGAACTAGTTGTAATTCCGAACATTAAAAATGAAGCAGAACGCACAAGAGCACAAGATGAATTACCACAAAGTGCAGCTGGCAAACAGATTATGACGACAGAACCGAAATTCGTTCCAAACCAAGCAGTAAACGTCCATGTTGAAGATGGACTAGACGTAAATATTCGTTTGGTTGATTGTGTGGGTTATACGGTACCAGGTGCAAAAGGATTTGAGGATGAAAATGGTCCGCGAATGGTGAATACACCATGGTATGACGAGCCAATTCCATTTCACGATGCAGCTGAAATTGGCACGCGAAAAGTAATAAATGAACATTCAACAATTGGAATTGTGATTACAACAGACGGTTCTTTTGGTGAAATTTCACGCAGTAATTACATTGACGCAGAAGAGCGCGTCATTGACGAGTTAAAACAAGTAGGTAAGCCTTTTGTACTTATCATTAACTCAGCACAACCATTTCATCCGACAACAGAAGGTTTACGCCTAGAGTTGATGGAAAAGTATGACATTCCTGTACTGGCAATGAGTGTTGAGCAAATGAAAGAAGCGGATGTATATAACATTTTACGTGAAGCGTTGTATGAGTTTCCGGTCATTGAAGTGACGGTGAATTTACCGAGCTGGGTAACAGTGCTTCGTGAGGACCATTGGTTACGTGAACAATATCAAGATGCGATGAGTGAAACAGTGCAAGACATTCGTCGTCTGCGTGATGTGGACCGTATCGTCAATCAGTTTATGGAGTATGAATTCATTGATGCAGCGGCACTTAGCGGTATGGATATGGGCCAAGGGATTGCTGAGATCGAACTACAAGCACCAGATGAGTTGTATGATGAGATTTTGAAAGAAACAGTTGGAGTTGAAATTCGTGGAAAAGACCATTTGTTAGAACTCATGCAAGAGTTTGCGTATGCGAAACAGGAATATGATGTTGTCGCAGATGCACTGCGCATGGTAAAACAAACTGGCTATGGCATCGCAGCACCTGCGCTTCAAGATATGAGTTTAGACGAGCCAGAAATCATCCGTCATGGTGCACGTTTTGGTGTGAAATTAAAAGCTGTTGCTCCAAGTATTCATATGATTAAAGTCGATGTAGAGAGCGTGTTTGAGCCAATTATCGGTACAGAAAAACAAAGCTCAGAACTCGTTCGTTACTTAATGCAAGATTTTGAGGACGACCCACTTTCAATTTGGAATTCAGATATTTTCGGTCGTTCGTTAAGTTCCATTGTACGTGAAGGCATTCAGGCGAAATTATCACTTATGCCAGAAAATGCACGTTACAAATTAAAAGAGACGCTTGAGCGCATTATTAATGAAGGTTCAGGCGGGTTAATTGCTATCATACTATAACAATATTTCGGAGAGAAGTGAAGATTTTCGTTCATTTCTCTTTTTTTTATTTTCTAGGAAAAATATGAGTAAAACGTACTATTCTGGTTGGAAGTAAGAAGAAAGAAATAGCACTTTTGAAACGTTTTCAGAGAGTATAAATGCACTGAAAACAGCTTTTTTTTCCGAATTGTGATTAAATCTGAATAAAATTTGTATTTTTTGTCAAAATTCTTTAGTAATATAGTGTTTAGATGTACTATATTCTATTGAATTGTTTAGAAATATCGTATATGATAGTGCATGGGTACAGTAATTGCCGTCATTTAGATGGTTTTAATGATACCCACATGCACCTAACGTTTAGAAGGAGGTGAGTCGCATGAATAAAACTGAATTAATCAATGCTGTTGCGGAAGAAACAGGTTTAACAAAGAAAGATGCTACTAAAGCTGTTGAGACTGTCCTTTCTTCAATTGTTGATGCACTCAAAAACGGAGACAAAGTATCAATTATTGGTTTCGGTAATTTTGAAGTACGTGAGCGCGCTGCTCGTACTGGTAAAAACCCTAAAACTGGGGAGCCAATCGAAATCGCTGCTAAGAAAGTTCCTGCATTCAAACCAGGCAAGCAGTTCAAAGATGCTGTACAATAAATCGTACATATCACAAAAAAGACGATCATGGGAAAGCAATTTTTGCTTCTAATGGTCGTCTTTTTTTTATTCCGTAATTTTGCTATCCTTCTAAGAATTTGATAAAATGAAATGAGTTTCTTTTAAAATTACAATGAATTTTTTTGAAAATAGAGAGGTTGGATGATATGGCGGGGATTAATGAAATTAGAGAATCGTTTGAAAAACACTTACATCATCCATATGGTTCGGAATTTGTACAACTCCCTGCACTATCTGATCGGAAAATCGATCAGCTTTGGTCCGTTGTTGAACATTCATCTTTGCCCAAGAGTAAAAAAGTGAACATTATTTGTGCACTTTTGTTAATGGAACTCGCAACTTCCTTGCACGATGAAATGAATCGAACCAACTTGCGTTCTACTGAACTACATGTGTTAATGAGTGATTTGTATAGTAGTAAATATTATGATTTATTTGCACAAAATGATGAATTTTCGCTACTGTCTAAAACAAGTGCCGGAATTGCAACAATGAATGAGTTAAAGTTGAAACTGCGCAACACAAGTATGGAAATTGAACAAACAATGCAATGTATTGGGGATATAGCATTTGCAATTTTCGCACCTTATTTCCAAACGTTTGGCACAGTTGAGCAAAGTTTAATCTTCAAGCGTCTTCTCATGGTAGAATATATTGAAAGAGAAGTTGAATTATTTTTACAACAACGACCGACCCATTTTCTCGTCATTTCAAATGACGAACAAGTCGTTGCAATCAAACAAAAACTGAGGGATGTTACGATCGCTTAGTGAGCATAAAAGGGGAAAAATTATGAGCGAGACAAAAGAGCAGCGCGTACACGCAGTGTTTGAAAAGATACATAGTGAATATGATAAAATGAACGATATCATCAGCTTCAGTCAGCATGATAAATGGCGCAGTGACGTAATGAAAGTAATGAAAGTAAAAGAAGGTAGCTCAGCACTCGATCTTTGCTGTGGAACAGCGGATTGGACGCTCGCTCTTGGGACTGCGGTAGGTGAAAAAGGAAAAGTAATTGGACTCGACTTTAGCAAAGGGATGCTTTCTATCGGACAACAAAAAATCGAAAAGGCAAACGCCAACCATTGTTCGCTTCAATGGGGCAATGCGATGGAACTTCCTTTTGAAGATGCATCTTTTGATTATGTGACGATTGGATTTGGGTTACGCAACGTTCCAGACCGACATAAAGTAATTCAAGAAATGTATCGTGTTGTAAAACCTGGAGGACTTGTTGTTTGTTTGGAAACGAGCCAACCGACTTTTCCAGGATACAGACAAGGCTACTACTTTTACTTTAAATATTTGATGCCGATTCTTGGTAAAGTGTTTGCGAAAAGTTACAAAGAATATGTTTGGTTACATGAATCGAGTGCGTCATTTCCTGGCGCGAAAGAATTGCAAAGTGACTTTGAGGACAAGGGCTTTTCAAATGTCTTTTTCAAGCGCTATACGATGGGTGTTGTAGCCGCGCATTTTGCAGTGAAATAAACGGAGATATACGTGGTAAAAAGGTGGCATAGAAAATGAATGTTCGTTGGATGAAAACGCATCTAATCCAGTCCATAAAAGAAGTTGACCAACTGTTGCTTCAAAGTATAAAAAGTGACGTACCGATGCTGCAAAAAGCGTGTGAACAACTTGTACACTCTGGTGGGAAGCGAATCCGCCCTCTACTCGTGATTGTCAGTTCTGCATATGGTAAATGTACAGCGCGTAATGTCCTTCACGTTGCAGCGGCCCTCGAACTTATTCATATGGCTTCACTTGTTCATGATGATGTCATTGATGAGGCGCACTTACGCCGAGGTGAGCCGACAATAAATGCGACGCACGATAACTGTAGTGCGATGTATGTGGGCGACTATTTGTTTGCACGCGGTATTTCTTTGCTTTCAGACTGCAATGATATTGAATTACATAAAATGTTAAGTGATACCATTCATGAAGTTTGTCTTGGAGAAATTGATCAAATTAAACATAAGTATGATTGGAATCAAAGTTTAGTCACATATTTCAGGCGTATGAAGCGAAAAACAGCAATTCTTATTGCAGCAAGCTGTGCAATGGGCGCAAAAAGTACAGGAGCGGACGAAAAGATTGTTGCATTATTGTATCGCTATGGCTATTATATTGGTATGAGTTTCCAAATAAAGGATGATTTACTTGATTTTACAGCATCAGAGGCGCAAATGGGGAAACCTGTAGCGAGTGATTTGCGTGCCGGGCATCTTACGTATCCTGCGTTTCTCGCAAGGAAAGATAGTGCGTTATGGACGCGTATCCAAAATGTCAATCCGCAAAGTTCAGATGATGAAATGAAAGAAATCATCAAAGAGATGAAAAGGCTTGAAATTTTCAAGCAAGTAGAGAACAAAAGCGAACGTTATTTGCGAAAAGCGATAGCAATAACGGAATTATTACCGAAGTGCAAAGAGACGGATGTATTAAAAGATATTGCACATCAAATGAATCGAAGAAAAAAATAGTTTTTCACTGTATATATATTGTAATTTTCAGAATATATTGATACGCTACTAAGTGAGGAATTCTTTTCACTATTGGAGGATAAGAGGAATGGAACGTACTTTTTTAATGGTTAAGCCAGATGGTGTACAACGTAAACTAATTGGTGAAGTTGTGCAACGCTTTGAAAAAAAAGGTTTTAAATTAGTCGGTGCAAAACTAATGCAAATTAGTGAGGCACAAGCACAAGAGCACTATGCAGAACATAAAGAACGCCCTTTCTTTGGCGAACTTGTTTCATTCATCACTTCAGGCCCTGTATTTGCAATGGTATGGGAAGGCGAACACGTTGTTGAACTTGCGCGTAAAATGATGGGGAAAACAAAACCACAAGACGCAGAACCAGGAACAATTCGTGGTGATTTTGCTGCAACTTTATCAAAAAATATTATTCATGGTTCAGACTCATTAGAGAGTGCTGCTCGTGAAGTTGCTATTTTCTTCAATGAGGAAGAATTGATGACATATGACGTTGCAGGAAATGTTTGGATTTATTAAATAGGAAGAGTTGTCACGTTCCTCATGAAAATGAAGAGCATGACAGCTCTTTTTTGCGCAATTCGGCATTATTTTCAAACAAATCGCATTTATCTCTTTTTTTTCACGTTCACATTCGCTAATATTAGTAGATAGAGAGGTGGATGTACAGATGGATGATTATACATATTTTATCGACCAAGTGAAACGAAAGACAGGCATCGATTTAGGGCTTTATAAAGAATCTCAGATGAAACGACGCTTAACAAGTCTTTATGAAAAAAAGGGGTATGATAATTTTCGTACGTATTTTTCATATATAGATAAGAATACAGATGGTTTATTTGAATTTTTAGATCGCATGACCATTAATGTATCGGAATTTTACCGAAATAAAAAAAGGTGGGACGTTGTAGAAGAGCGAATTCTACCGATGTTGCTAAAAGAGAAACCGAAGTTGAACATATGGAGCGCTGCTTGTTCTACGGGGGAAGAGCCGTATACAATCGCACTGATTCTCTCGAAATATGCTCGTTTTCAGGAGATGAATATTCTTGCTACAGACATTGATGAAAACGTCTTGAAACGTGCACAAATCGCACTTTATCCAGAGCGTTCTTTTCTTGAGATGCCGAGTGAATTAAAACAAAAGTATTTCGTGAAAGATGAAAGCTATTTCCGGATGAGTAATGATGTGAAAAAAGGCATTCGCTTTCGTAAGCACAATCTGCTCAGTGACAACTACGGTAAAGACTTTGATTTCATTGTCTGCCGAAATGTAATGATTTATTTTACTGATGTAGCAAAACATGAAATCTATCAAAAGTTTAGTGCCGCACTTCGTCCTGGTGGAATTTTATTTGTTGGTAGCACTGAACAAATTTTCAATCCAGCACAATATGGATTAGAAACGTATGATACGTTCTTTTATCGTAAAAAGTGATGCAATTTACGAATGATTCAGAATTTAATTGCAAAAAAAGTGAGCAAATAGTTCTGAAATTATGATATAGTGGATTTTAAATATGAAGGGGGTCCGATGAGAATGAGATACTTAACGGCAGGGGAATCACACGGTCCACAGCTTACTGTAATTATTGAAGGCGTACCGAGTGGCCTAACATTAACGCGAGAACAAATTAATGAACAATTAGCACGTCGACAAAAGGGACATGGTCGCGGACGTCGTATGCAAATTGAAAAAGACGAAGTAGAAATTACGAGTGGCGTACGTCACGGTGTAACGCTCGGTTCACCGATTGCACTCGTCGTGAAAAATCGTGATTGGACGCATTGGACGACAATCATGGGTGCAGACGCACTAACAGATGAAGAACTTGAAAATGAAGGTAAACGTGCCATCAGTCGTCCACGTCCTGGACATGCTGACTTGAATGGTGCTATAAAATACAATCACCGTGATATGCGAAATGTTCTTGAACGTTCTTCAGCTCGTGAAACGACAGTACGTGTGGCAGTAGGAGCAGTAGCGCAAGTGTTGTTACAACAACTAGGTGTAGAAATTGGCTCTCATGTGCGTGTGCTGGGTGGCGTTGAAGCTGTACATACAAATTTTGCGTCAATTGCGCAATTAAAAGAAATAACTGAGGGTAGTTCGGTTCGCTGTTTAGACCCTGAAAAAGCAGAAGAAATGATTGCTGCGATTGATGATGCAAAAGCGAATGGTGATACGATTGGTGGGGTTTGTGAAGTCATTGCAACTGGTATGCCTGTTGGTGTCGGCAGTTATGTTCATTTTGATCGTAAACTTGACGCACGCGTTGCAATGAGTGTTGTAAGCATCAATGCATTTAAAGGGGTAGAGTTTGGAATTGGATTTGAAGCAGGCTACATTCCTGGTTCGAAAGTGCATGATGAAATTGTTTGGAACGAAGAAGATGGTTACACACGCTCTACAAATCGTCTAGGCGGTTTTGAAGGTGGAATGACAACAGGTATGCCGATTGTCGTTCGTGGTGTAATGAAGCCAATTCCTACGTTATACAAGCCGTTACAAAGTGTAGATATTCATACGAAAGAACCTTTCACAGCAAGCATTGAGCGAAGCGATGCATGTGCAGTACCTGCAGCGGCTGTTGTTATGGAAAATGTCGTTGCGTTTGAATTAGCAAATGCGTTGTTAGAACAATTCGGAAGTGATGAAATCACACGCATTCAAGAGGCGATTGCAGCGTACAAAGAACACGTAGCGAGGTTTTAGTATGAAACAATTACACATCGAAACGCGTACAAAGCAATATGATGTAACGATAGGGAGTAACCTGATTTCAGCGTTGCTCTCTTTTATCCATAATGGAAACTATCGAAAAGTAGCGATTATTACAGATGAAACAGTAGGCGCTCTTCATTTAGAAACATTGAAAGAAGGGTTGGCTACCATTCACCCCGTTACTTTAACGCTTTGCAGTGGTGAAAAATCGAAAGCAATTAGCGAATGGGAACGTGCCCATGCTTTTTTGTTAGCCAATGGTTTTGACCGAAAATCACTTGTACTTGCGTTTGGAGGCGGTGCAATCGGCGATGTAGCTGGTTTTGTAGCAGGTACGTATATGCGCGGTATTGCCTTTATCGGCGTTCCTACGACGTTGTTAGCACATGATAGTTCAGTCGGTGGTAAAGTGGCTGTAAATCATGCGCTTGGAAAAAATATGATTGGTGTGTTTCACCAACCAGAAGCCGTGTTTTATGATATGAACTGGTTAGCCACCCTTCCACAAACAGAATGGTTATCTGGCTTTGCTGAACTTATGAAACATGGTTTTATCGGAAACGAAGCGTTGCTACACAATTTGTATGAAAAATGTCAACGCATTGAAGATGTTCATTCTCCCCATTTAGAAGCTTGGATTGCCGAGGGGATTGCGGTAAAAGCAAACATCGTTCAACAAGATGAAACAGAGCAGAGTGTACGTGCTTATTTGAATTTTGGTCACACACTTGCACATGCATTAGAACGACA
>JBOFGC010000157.1:0-7406 GCA_051648945.1 Bacilli bacterium | reverse complement strand
CATATAGTGAAAGTACATAGCGCGTCACCATGTGGAGTGGCGATGCAATTTTTATATGAGGAGTGTAGAACATGAAAAAATGGCTGGCAAGTATGATTATCGTTATATTGGCGATTAGCACGGCGGCGTGTGGCTTGAAATCGAAAGAAGACGTAGTGACGGCGTTAAACAAAAAAGTTGAAAATATGAAGGGGTATAAGTTAAACGCGGTACTTAGTGTAACGAATAATGATGACCCTCAAACGTACGATGTGGAAATTTGGCATAGTAAGCCTACGTATTACAAAGTGAGTTTAAAAAATGCGAAGCGCAATCAACATCAGATGATTATTCGAAATGATGATGGTGTGTTCGTACTCACACCTGCACTGAATAAGTCTTTTAAATTTCAAAGCGAGTGGCCAATGAATAGTAGCCAAGCGTATTTGTACGAATCACTTGTGCGCGACATTGTGAAAGATAATGATGCTGTGTTTGAAGCGAATGAAGAGGAATTTATTTTCACTACGAAAACGAATTATCAAAACTCTGCGATGTTACCGAAACAAAAAGTCGTATTCAGTAAAGATTTAGAACCAAAAACGTTAGAAATTTTCGATAAAAATGACACTGCGATTGTAAAAGTTGTCTTTTCAAACATGAAATTTGATGAAACATTTACAAAAGAAGATTTTAATACAGACAAAAGCATGGGCGATGCGAAAAAAGATGTACCGACAATGAGTACAACTGAGAGTCCTTTCACAATTGTTTATCCATCGTTTGTTCCAGACAATACGATGAAGAGTTATGAAAAAGAGATGCAGACGGAAGATGGAAGTCGTACGATTATTCAGTATGCCGGAAAAGTTCCTTTCACCCTCATTCAAGAACGTGCTACGGTCTTACCGAGCAGTGCGACTGTATATACGGCAGGTGAACCAATTGACCTTGGTGTAACGATTGGAACACTAACGGAAAAAACAATTGCATGGACGTACCAAGGTGTGGATTATTGGATTAGTTCAGAGAAAATGACGCAGAAACAACTCGTTGAAGTGGCAAGTTCGATGGTTTATGTAGAAGGAAAATAAGTGTAAAAGAGCTTCTTTTTTGAAAAGAAGCTCTTTTTTTATGGGAACTGACAAAAACAGTTTTGTATGGATGCATTTTTTCGTGATAAAATACAAAGTAACAGAAACAAGATTCTCAGAGTAGAGACAAAAAGGAGTTGAATTATCATCTGTTCTTTTTTTAAAAGGAGCATTTGAACTTTCTTATGGATAGAACAGCGTTGCGCTCTACGTATGCGCACATTCACTTAAATCGAATTGCCAACAATATAGTAGCATTACAAAATTATTATGGACAAGAAACAAAAACAATCGCCGTCGTAAAAGCGAATGGATATGGACACGGTGCAGTAGCGGTCGCATCAGTAGCTATAGCACAAGGTGCAACATTGTTAGCCGTTGCAATCATTGACGAAGCAATAGAATTACGCGAAGCAGGAATAACTACAGATATTTTAGTATTAGGCAATACAAGGCCAATGGACATTTCAAGAGCGATGGAACACAATTTAATCGTAACTGTGTTTCGCGAAGAGTGGATGCGCGAAGTGGCGGCAATTGTGCCTCAGGATGCACAGTTGCGAATGCACATTAAAATTGATTCAGGGTTAAGTCGTTTAGGTGTGAAAGAAGAAGACGAATTGTGTCAGATGCTTCAGATTATGAAGAAACACGATGCGTTCGTGCTGCACGGAGTGTATACACATTTTGCGACAGCGGACGAAGAAGAAACGACATACTATCAAAAACAAGTACATTGCTTTGAAAATATGCTTGAAATTATTGAGACGAAATACAAAAGTAGCGAACCTATTCTTATTCATTCGAGTAATAGTGCTTCCGCTATGCGTTTTTCAGAAAGTTTTCACCACGCAGTTCGCTTAGGCATCTCAATGTATGGCTATTATCCGTCGCCGTATTTAAAAGAAACGTCATCCATACGCCTTGAAGAAAGTATGGAGTTGAAAAGTGAGCTCGTGCATTGTAAAAAAATTGCACCAGGTGATGGTGTAAGTTATGGTGCAACATATGTTGCAGAAAAACCAACCTGGATTGGTGTTGTTCCGATTGGTTATGCGGATGGATGGTTACGCCAACTCAAAGATGCAGATGTTCTTATTGATGGAAAACGGTTCAAAATTTTAGGGCGCGTGTGTATGGACCAATTGATGGTACAATTGGATAAAGAATATCCAGTTGGGACAGAAGTTACACTGATTGGAAAAGATGGAGAGCAGTTCATATCAATGGATGAAGTGGCACGTGTTTTGGATACAATAAACTATGAAGTATGTTGCGGAATAAGTGCGCGCGTTCCACGTGTGTATACGCAAGACGGTGTGACGGTAACAGGTTATATGTATCCGAGTTATACAAAAAAGTAGTCATAAAAAAGAGAAACATTGCTTACAATGGAAGAGGGTAGGAAATATGCAAAAGGTCAATTGGGAAATAAAACCAATTAATGGATTTTTTTTGCACTTGCTACCAAACAATGGTATAGTTGAAATTGTATAAATGTTTTTTTGCTTATGATTTTTGGAGGTGTCACGAGTGGCTGATTCAAGCGCTTTTCAAGAAATTACGCTTAAAATTCCGAGCCAGATGGTTACAGAGCTCGACTGTTTCCTCGGTGAGAACACGGAACAACGTAATGAATTTATTTTACAAGCAACAAGACATTATTTACGCGAAAAACGTGTCCGTCATATACGCGAATCCATGCGTAGAGGCTACATGGAGATGGCGAAAATTAACTTAAACTTGGCAGTCGAAGCAGCACATGCCGAATACGAAGCGGACTTTACAGTAGAACGTCTAGTCAGCGGGGGGTAATGTTTTGATTCTAAAACGTGGCGATGTATTCTTCGCGGATCTTTCCCCGGTTGTTGGATCTGAGCAAGGTGGTATTCGTCCAGTTCTTGTTATTCAAAATGACATAGGCAATCGTTTTAGTCCGACTGTCATTGTCGCAGCAATTACAGCACAAATTCAAAAGGCGAAACTTCCTACTCATGTCGAAATCGACGCAAAGCGGTATGGATTTGAACGTGATTCCGTTATTTTACTCGAGCAAATACGAACGATTGATAAACAACGTTTGACGGACAAAATTACACATTTGGATGCAGAGTTAATGGACAGAATTAATGAAGCATTACAAATAAGTTTAGGCCTAATTGATTTTTAACAGCATGTTTATTAAAAAGCTGCCAATCATTGCAGCTTTTTTTAATGGATGCGAAGCGGACAAGCTTTCTTTGTTCGCTTACATACTACATATACGTTCTAGGGGGTTCATTTACTATGGACAACACAATCATTTCGCAACTCGTAACAGAGTTACAAATAGCAAAAAAGCAAATCGAAAGCGTCCTTCAATTATCAGAAGAAGGCAATACAGTCCCATTTATTGCGCGTTATCGAAAAGAAGCGACAGGTGCACTTGATGAAGTGCAAATTCATGCCATTCTTGAAAGATATCGTTACATCCTCACTTTAACAGAGAAAAAAGCAGACTACATGCGCATCATCTCAGAAAAAGGTAAGTTGACAGAAGAATTAAAAAACAAATTCACGAACGCAACAAAACTTCAAGAAATTGAAGACTTGTACCGACCGTATAAAGAGAAGCGAAAAACACGCGCTTCCATTGCAAAAGCACGTGGTTTAGAACCGCTCGCAGCAGTGCTACTAGGAAATACAAAGGTCGAAAATTTTGAGGCGTATGTAAAAACATTTATCAATGAAGCGTTAGAAGTAAGATCTGCTGAAGAAGCGCTGAACGGTGCGAGTGATATCGTTGCTGAAGTCGTTGCAGATGATGCTGATTTACGTAAGTGGTTACGCACGCAATTTCAACGCTTTGCAATCATGGAATCAATGAAAAAAGAAAAAACAGAAGATGAAAAAGAAACATACCGTATGTATTACGAATATAGTGAAGCCGTGCGAACAATCGCGCCACACCGCGTATTAGCAATTAACCGTGGTGAGAAAGAAGACGTACTAAAAGTGTCATTGAGCTTCGATGAAAGTAAGGCGGTAGCAGAATTATGTAAGCGTTATTGTTTATTAAAAAATAAAAATTACCATACGTACATGGAAAATGTGCTGAATGATGCGTACAAACGTCTATTGTTTCCAGCGATTGAACGTGAGATTCGACGTGAACTCACGGAGAAGGCAGAACAACAAGCCATTGAAATTTTCGCAGGAAATGTAAGAAACCTTTTTCTTCAACCACCGTTAAAAGGAAAAGTTGTGCTTGGTGTTGACCCTGCTTATCGTACAGGTTGTAAACTAGCTGTAGTAGATGACACAGGAAAACTTTTACGAGTGGGCGTCATTTATCCACATACAGGAAAAGGTAATACAGCGAATGCGGAATCGACATTTATCGACGTTGTTTCTACATACAAAATAGAAATTATCGCCATCGGAAACGGAACGGCGTCACGAGAAACAGAACAATTCGTTATCGATACGTTAAAAAAAGCGAATATCTCTGTGCCTTATATTATCGTGAATGAAGCAGGTGCGAGTGTGTATTCAGCATCTGAAAATGCACGTGCCGAATTTCCTGACTTACAAGTAGAAGAACGAAGTGCTGTTTCGATTGCACGACGCGTACAAGACCCGTTAAGCGAACTTGTGAAAATTGATCCGAAATCAGTTGGTGTCGGTCAATATCAACATGATGTTTCTCAAAAACATATGAATGAATCACTTCAATTTGTCGTTGAAACTGTCGTGAACAACGTCGGAGTAAATGTAAATACGGCATCGGTTGAGTTATTACAGTATGTTTCAGGTTTATCAAAAACCGTTGCGCAGAACATCGTGAAAGAACGCAATGAAATTGGTCGGTTCGCTACACGTGCGCAATTAAAGAAAATTCCTCGTCTTGGTGCGAAAACATACGAACAAGCGATTGGCTTTTTAAGAATTATCGAAGGGAAAAATCCCTTTGATGTGACTTCAATTCATCCGGAACAATATGAGCTTGCTGAAAAAATGTTGCATGCATTAGGTCTAACGATTGCGGATATTGGTACACAAAAATGTTTAGAAGCAACAAATGCAGTGGACACGAAAAAATTAAGTGAAGCACTAGGTGCGGGTGAGTATACGATTGCGGATATTCTCTCTGATTTACAAAAACCAGGCCGAGACCCGCGCGATGAGTTGCCACAACCATTATTAAAACACGACGTTCTTTCTTTTGCTGATTTAAAAAGAGGGATGGAACTTCAAGGAACGGTACGAAATGTTGTTGATTTTGGGGTGTTTGTTGATATCGGTGTAAAGCAAGATGGTCTTGTTCATAAGTCGAAATTAAAAAAAGGCTATGTGAAACACCCGATGGATGTAGTAAGTTTAGGTGATATCGTTACTGTTTGGGTTGACCAAGTGGAAGAAAAGCAAAAACGAATTGCGTTATCAATGGTACCACTAGACTAAAACAGAGTTAGCTTTCTTTAATCTCAGAGCTTTCTTCGTTTAATACTTTTGTTCGATAAAAGTACCAACACTGATTCAGAATACGAATTTGTGTGGTATTTTTTTCGACAAAGGCTTTTTGTAGTTGTTTTTTTAACCATGTAGGCATAGAGCAACCCTTCTTTCTTTTAGGCATCTGTGTAATATACAATGTATGAAGAGACAGCTCGTCACGTTATACTAAGGAGAAAAAATATGAACGATAAAGAACTCCAACTTCTTGTTGAACAAATTTCCGAGCGTGATTTCCACAGACCGTTCATTCATAAAGCGACGTTTAACTCACGTCTCAGAAGTACTGGTGGTCGTTATATGCTTCGTACAGGTGAGATTCAACTGAGTAAAAAGCATTTCGAGCAGTTTGGCATGCAAGAGTTAATCGGAATTATTAAACACGAATTATGTCATTATCATTTGCATCAGCAGAAAAAAGGCTATAAACATCGTGATCATGATTTTCGTACATTGCTGCGTGCTGTTGGCGCACCGCGATTTTGTTCTACGCTGGAAAAGAAAGAAGAGAGAACGCTAACGTACCGTTGTGTGTCGTGTAAACAGGTCTTTTTGAGAAAAAGGAAGATGAATATCCAACGTTTTTGTTGTGGAGGATGTAGGGGGAAATTAGAACTTGTTATCGAAGAATAACTTTTTTGTTCTTTTTTTTAAAAAGGGGTTGTCAAGAAACGCAAAATACGGTATAACTATACAAGTGCTCAGCACGAACAAGATGTTAATCATTTAAGTGGTTGACAACATGAGATGATTCAGTATATAATTGATTTCGTCACTACTAATATTCCACAATAGCTCAGTTGGTAGAGCACTCGGCTGTTAACCGAGCGGTCGTAGGTTCGAGTCCTACTTGTGGAGCCATATAGAGAAGTACCCAAGTGGCTCAAGGGGCTCCCCTGCTAAGGGAGTAGGTCGTTAACACGGTGCGAGGGTTCGAATCCCTTCTTCTCTGTTTCAGTTTTTCTCGGCCCATTGGTCAAGCGGTTAAGACACCGCCCTTTCACGGCGGTAACACGGGTTCGAATCCCGTATGGGTCACCATTTTTATTTTAATAAGCGGTTCCGTGGTGTAGTGGTTAACATGCCTGCCTGTCACGCAGGAGATCGCGGGTTCGATCCCCGTCGGGACCGCCATTTATATTGGGCTATCGCCAAGCGGTAAGGCAACGGACTTTGACTCCGTCATTCGTTGGTTCGATTCCAGCTAGCCCAGCCATTTTTACGAGCCATTAGCTCAGTTGGTAGAGCATCTGACTTTTAATCAGAGGGTCGAAGGTTCGAATCCTTCATGGCTCACCATTTCTATATTTAAAACATGCGGTCGTGGCGGAATGGCAGACGCGCTAGGTTGAGGGCCTAGTGGGGGCGACCCCGTGGAGGTTCAAGTCCTCTCGGCCGCACTTTAGATTTCTAACTTAATTTTATAATAAGCGCCCGTAGCTCAATTGGATAGAGCGTCTGACTACGGATCAGAAGGTTATGGGTTCAAGTCCTTTCGGGCGCGCTTACTTAATATACTTCAAGTATATTTTTGGTAAAACTTTATTTCGGGAAGTGGCTCAGCTTGGTAGAGCACCTGGTTTGGGACCAGGGGGTCGCAGGTTCAAATCCTGTCTTCCCGATATTTGCGGGTGTAGTTTAGTGGTAAAACAAAAGCCTTCCAAGCTTTGGTCGAGAGTTCGATTCTCTTCACCCGCTTTTTGTACTTTGAAAACTAAACAAAACGACAGCGTAAACTTTACGACTGCATTAAGCAGTCAACAATTTTTACTTTTTAAATTATTTGAGCTTACTCAAACAATTCTTTTATGGAGAGTTTGATCCTGGCTCAGGATGAAC
>JBOFGC010000156.1:0-19515 GCA_051648945.1 Bacilli bacterium | reverse complement strand
ACCATAACCTGTTGAATCGGTTAAAATAGAGGATAGAATTGTTGCTTTTGCACCTGTTTTTTCATGCCAAGTTAATAATTCTTGCAACGTTTCTTCACGAAATAGTGGAGTATCACCACAAATTACGAGGGTCGTTCCTGTTTCTTTCTCTAAAAGCGGTGCTGCTTGAATGACTGCGTGTGCAGTTCCTAGTTGTTCACTTTGTAACGCATAAGCGATCTCTGTGCCTAGTTGTGCTTTCACTTTTTCCGCTCCATGTCCGACAATTGTTACAATTTGTTCTACACCGATTGCTGAAATCGTGTCGACAACATGTTGTACCATCGGCTTACCACAAACAGGATGTAATACCTTGTAAAGCTTCGATCGCATGCGCGTACCTTGCCCCGCTGCTAATACAACAGCAAATGTTTTACTCATACTTTAACCTCCACATCGTCCTTCTATTCCATATACGAATATATATGAAAATGGGCTACTTTTCAAGGAAGTAAGAATTATTCTCATAAAAACTAAGAAAATAATCTCCACAAAATATATATAGAATAGACACAAACAAAAAACCCATCTGCGTAATACGCGATAGGTTTTTTGCTACTTCAAGATTAAGCGCCTGCCTCTTCCTGAACATCTTCAACCACTTCACCAGCTACATGAAATTCTGCTAACACAGCATCCTGAATCTTTGCACGTGTAGATGCATTAATTGGATGTGCAATGTCGCGAAACTCACCATCTGGAGTACGTTTGCTAGGCATAGCAACGAATAGTCCATTATTTCCATCAATAACACGGATATCATGAATAACAAATTCATTGTCTAGTGTTATAGATGCAATTGCTCGCATACGCCCTTCCGTATTCACGCGGCGTAATCTTACGTCAGTAATAATCAACTGTGTTCACCACCTTAATGAAGAATTAGAGAGTCACCAATGTATGTATTCGACATTAACTTTAAAAATCCTTCTTTTTTCCTACTTAAATTTCAGAAAATTTTATATTTTTAGAAGTTTCTATCAAATTTGATTTAATTATATACAATTCTGTCACACTTTCATATATAAATAATTCAAATATTGTAAAAAAAATATTAATTTTGTAAAATACTCTCTAATTTTGGTAGCGAACTAGTACATTTTTCATATTTGTTTCAAAATCACTATTTTTTATCGTGATCATTCGTTCTTTTTCATCTACATTTGCTAGGTGGAAAAGCGATACATAATCCGTTACAAGCGTTTCACTTCGGTCTTCTGATTCGACTAACACACCAACACCTGCAATTTGGCACTGAAACTCTTTAATTAGATTAATCATTCCATTAATCGTTCCGCCTGCTTTCATGAAATCATCAATAATTAACACGCGCGAATGTGCTGATAGGCTTCTTTTTGATAGATACATCGTTTGAATACGTTTCGATGAACCTGAAACATAGTTTATCGATACGGTAGAACCTTCCGTTACTTTATTATCACGACGTACAATAACTACAGGTACATTCAAATAATGCGCAACAGCGTACGCCAACGGGATCCCTTTTGTCGCAACCGTCATAATCACATCGACGCCCGAATCGGCAAAAAGCGTTGCAAACAATCGACCAATTTCATTCACGACACCAGGATTACCAAGAACGTCTGTCATATACAAATAGCCGCCTGGCAGTAATCGGTCTGAGTCTTGTAAGTGCGTACACAATTGTTTCGCAAAAATTCCTGCTGATTCTAAATCCATAAGCGGTACAAACTTAACACCGCCCGCTGCACCTGCTACTGTAACAAGTGTTCCAATGCCACTATTTTCAAACGTTTGTTTAATAATAACTAAATCCTCACTAATCGAGCTCTTCGCACTTTCATAGTTGTCCGAAAAATAAGTGAGCGATATTAACTGATGGGGATGCTGTAATAAATAGTTAGTCATATGCACCAAACGAGCACTACGACGTATTTTCATGTTATTCCTCCGAAAAACGAATATTTACTTTAATTCTACATCTTTTATACGCCTTTTATCAAGGAGTTTTCTGTTCCAAGCAGACGAACTGCATAAACATTCGGACAAAAGCCTTTTAATCCATTATAAACACGACTTAATTTACTGTCATGACGGACAATACCAAACACTGTCGGGCCACTTCCACTCATGAGCACCGCGTCCGCTCCAAAGGCAATCATTTTCTCTTTCAATTGCTTCACTTCAGGATATAACGAAAATGTAACATTTTCCAGAGAGTTTCCTAAAGTTTTACAAATCCCATCATAATCTTGTTCTTGAATCGACGTAATCATGGCGTCTACATCCGGATGTTCCAAATTCGGTACAGAAACTGCACCATACACTTCCTGCGTACTCACACCAATTTCTGGCTTAGCAAGTACAACCCAAAACGGCGGTGGAGATGGCAAATGATGAATCTTTTCACCTCTTCCTGTAGCTAACGCCGTTCCCCCATATACACAAAAAGACACATCAGAACCTATCTCCGCTCCAAGTGTCGCTAACTCGTCCACTGTGAGCCCTAAATCCCAAAGAGTGTTCAAGCCTCGTAAAGTCGCTGCCGCGTCACTACTGCCGCCCGCAAGGCCTGCAGCGACTGGAATAAACTTATCTATCGTAATTTCCACACCATAGGGAACATTGAAGCGACTTTTTAACAATTCCGCCGCTTGAAAAGCTAAGTTTCTTGAATCGCTCGGTACAAATCGATTATGTGAATGAACTAAAATTTTTCCGTCCGTACGTTTTAGTCCAATACGATCTGCTAAATCAACGGTAGTCATGACCATCCGAACCTCATGATAGCCATCTTCTCTCTTTCTTAACACATCAAGTGATAAGTTAATTTTAGCTGGCGCTTTGACAAAAATCTCCATACTTCCACCTTCTTTAACGAATCTAGTCTATTTTTTCATCTTATCATATTATCGCTAAAAAAGTGAAATCAAATTCCAACCCAAACATAATTAAACGATATACTCCACAAGTGCAAATAAGAAGGCACGCAGTAGAAGTATCACAAATTCCCAAGAAGACGGCGTATAGGTGACGGCCCCTATCTCTATCACGACAGCTGAGACGTGACCAGTTGCTCCGAATGGTATTTATATGTAAAGTCATCTAACCGAGTAATCCCCCCACCAAATGCGATATTTTATTCAATCTGATTATCGATATGTTCCTGGTGTTTATCGATATGTTCTTACCTTTTATCGATATCTTCTATCCGTTTATCGATATGTTCTTACCTTTTATCGATACGTTCCTCTCGTTTATCGATATGTTCTACCCGTTTATCGATATCTTCCTCTCGTTTATCGATATGTTCTTACCTTTTATCGATATCTTCCTCTCGTTTATCGATATGTTCTTACCTTTTATCGATATCTTCCTCTCGTTTATCGATATGTTCTTACCTTTTATCGATACGTTCCTCTCGTTTATCGATATGTTCTACCCGTTTATCGATTTGTTCTACTAATTGATAAATACAAGCCTCATTCGTTTTTCGATTCATTCAGACTATTCTAATTAACTACTAACGCAGCAAACCTAGTTCTACACAAAAATACGTGAGCGTAGCTCTTTTTCACAACCCAATGATGAAAAGGTTTAACGCGGGCTCGAATTCTGAGAAAAGTGGTACGGAGCCAGATGACGGAGACTCCCGAGGGACAAGGTAGCCAGGCAAGACCCCGCAGGAGCAGCTTTACCACGACGTGGAGGCTTGCGGCTGCTCCGAAAGGCGTGCGAAGTCGTCTGGCGTAGAACACGACCGCCACACAAAGTACTCGTGAACTCCACTAGTTTCCATAGAACATAACCATGAACGCGAGCGTGCTTTTTCACAACCCATAGATGAAAAGTAGGAACGCGCGTTCAACATCAGGCAAAATGGTAGTGAAGTCAGGCACCGAAGACTCCCGCGGGAAAGGCCGCCAAGCGAGACCCCGCAGGAGCAGTTTTATCGCGACGAGGAGGCTCGCGGCGTGCCCCGCAGGAAAGCGAAGGTGCCTGACGTAACGGACACTTACGAAAATTCATCGCTCGCGACCGAAGGTAACTTATTCTCATAGAAAAAAGCCAGGATTCATAATCCCGGCTCTTCATCACCTATTCCACAACCTCACTCACCATATCCATATGTTCCTCAACAAAATGCAACCGTACCGTTTGCGTTAGTATATCAGCGTAAGAGAAACTCAATCTCTCAACAGCATTTTCATGCTCGTCCAATTGAACAACAAATACAGAAGGATACGTTTCCGATAGAACACCACTACGTTCGATCGTTTTTCTTCTTCCACCGTTCGCTTGAAGTGTTAGTCGTTTTCCAATTTGCAAATCCAACGAATCTTTAATGTCTGAAAGCTTTCGCATACAATTCACCTCTTTGTTTTTTGTTTGCAAATCCAAACTACACTCTCCCATACTTATCTTAAGTATTAACTTTTTGTTGCTATTTTATGTAAGAATCTCTTATTCAAAAAAAAACACACCGTTCTAGCTCGTTTATACTAAGCAAGAACGGTGCTTTTCTTTCATTTTAAAATAAATCATCATTGCTTTCATTTTCTGTTTCACTATACATTCCAAGAGGCAATCCCGTTCGAAGCAATCCTTTCGTATCGATTCCTCCGAGTCCACGCTCTCCGGTAAATGTATTGCGAATAAGCTCCCAAACATTCACCTTATCCATAAAGCTCGTGAAGCTTACTTTTGCCACAACGTACACAGGGTCCAAGGCGTGAATATTAATCCGACCTGGCGAACTTGCAAAATTAGCACCCGCTGTAATAATCGCTTCAAAGTTCGACTGACATGCACCAGCAAATATAATTAACTGGTCAAGTGACGGTACCTTTTGACGTGCCGCTTTCACAGCTGCTACAAAGTGTTTCGAGTGACGATAGCTCTCTAAATCATCCACTGGACCTTTACCTTTTTGAAACGCATCATGTCCAGTTAAAACGACAATATCTGGTGCGTACTGTGTGATCCATTCGACGATACTTGCATACATCTCTGTTTCTTTACAGTAAACACCATGCGCAGGAACGCCCAATCGTTCATATAATTCCAAACATCGCTTTAAATAGTTCGCATCGCCATCTATGTGTAGTACTTTTCCAGGCATTTGGAAAAATTGAACGTTAGACTGATAGCCATTACTAACACGATATTCTGTTGCTTCTAAACTTGTCTGTGTCTCATCTTGAAACAGCGCAACCGAACGCTCTAATTGCTCTTCTTCAGCCGCTTGGCGAAACAACCATTCTCTCCGTTCTAGAATCGTTAAATCGGATAGCGGCGCATCCGCTTCTAATCGGACACTCGCACCGTAGAGAAGTGCCTGTTGCTCAGGAATTCGTAACTCTTTGATTCGAAATACGACATCCCCTTGATACGACTTTCTCGTGACATATTGACCAACGAATATACTCATTCCCAAAGGCCCCTTTCTCATATCTAACCTACTATATGAGAAAAAAGCCTGTCATGTGCATTACTTACTGTTTGTATTTAAACAAGATATTACTAAGTGTTGCAAACTCGGCAATACTTAGTGTTTCACCCCGACGTGACGGGTCAATGTTCGCATCTGCTAAACATTGTAGCAACTGCTCTTTTGTTCCTTTAAATTCGCCTAAGTTATTGCTCAAATTGTTAAGGATTGTTTTTCTTCTTTGCGCAAAGCTTGCTCGCGTTACTTGGAATAAAAAGTCTTCGTTCGTTACTTCTACTACTTTTTCTTTACGCATATCAACACGTAGAATTGCAGAATCAACATTTGGCTGAGGAACAAAAACAGTTTTCGGTACAGTAAACGCTAATTTAGCTTCTGCATAGTATTGAATAGCGATTGATAATGATCCGTAATTTTTCGTACTAGGAACCGCACTAATTCGGTCTGCTACTTCTTTTTGCATCATGACAACATAACGACAAATCGGTAAGTTGCTGTGTAATAACTTTAATAAAATTGGCGTCGTTACATAGTACGGTAAGTTTGCAACAACAACAATTTCATCGTATCCTGCCAAATGAGTCGCCATTTCTGCTTCAACATCCGCTTCAAGAATATCTTGATTCAAAACGACTACATTATCATAAGGCGCAAGTGTTTCATCTAAAATGGGTAGTAAGCGTTGATCAATCTCAAACGCCAATACTTTCCCAGCAGCGCGTGCACTAAACTCTGTGAGTGCACCAATTCCGGGTCCAATTTCGATAACTGCTGTTTTTTTCGAAATATCAGCAGCAGTTACGATGCGCTGAAGTATATTTGGTTCGATTAAGAAGTTTTGTCCTAAACTTTTTTTGAAATGAAATCCGTGCTTCGCTAAAATTTCTTTCGTTCGTGATGGGCTCGCTATATCTTTCATTTGTCCTCCTCGTGCCATCGCTCTACAACATCATATAATGCTTCTCTCGTTATATGAAACATCTGTAAACGTTTTAAAAGTTGTTTACCATTTGCATGACCGATAGCGAGTTCTTTTGTAAGTCGCTCTCTACGTTGCTTAGACTCTGGGAAAAGTACGAGTTCTAAAGCTAACAGGTCGTCCATATCAATATCGACTGAACTGCTCTCATAGACTGTATAAACATTTTCTAGTGCTATTCTTATCGTTTCACTTGTTGCATATTCAATGCCTACTTTTCGGCTACCTTTTTTTCGACATTCATCTGGCTGTAAAAATGCGTGTTTACACCCTTCAACAGCTCGTGTAATTGTTTTACGAATTTTTTCACCTGGATAATCAGGATCGGTAAAAATAATTACTCCCCGAACAGTTTGTGCGTGGCGAATTTGTTCGATTGTTTCCTTCGATACTGCGCTACCATTTGTTTCAATCGTATCTGCATCTAGACTACGTTTAATTGCAACAGTATCATCTTTTCCTTCAACCACAATGATTTCTTTTAATTTTTTCATAACTTGACCTCTCTTATATACGCTCTTGCATTATACACAGTTTTAACATTTTTTGCATCCTACCATACATACAAAAAAATGCACAAAGAATGCTATAGCAACATTCTTTGTGCATGATAATTAACCTAATATCCGGATTTTCACATTCCTTCGACCCCAATTATACGCGGCTTTTTCAGTAGGAACGAGAATATCAATACGTTTCCCTTTAATTGCTCCACCTGTATCACCAGCAATTGCAACGCCATATCCTTCTACATAAACTTTTGTTCCAAGTTTAATATAGCGAGGGTCAACAGCAATTACTTTCATATTAGGATTTTCACGAATGTTAATATTTCCAGCTGTAATACCACTACAGCCGTTACAGAATGGTGAGTACGCTGTTGCTTCAACGACATACTCTTGCCCTACCTCCATAATACCTACATCTTTAACGATAGCCTTTTTCGTCCCTTGAATAACAACTTCATCCACAGGTTTCGTCGTTACGTTCGATTCAACCAATTTTTTCGAAATAATCTTGCCGTTTTCTTTAATGATTTCATATTGGTTAATCGCAACTCCGTTTTTACCTTTTACGCTTGTTTTCTTTTTACCTGCTTCTAAACTTGCGTCCTTTTTAATCACGGTTTTATACGGTACAGTTTCCGTTTTCGACATGACACTTTGTTCAACGTTCTTAAATGTAATTTTCATGCCTGGTTCAATAAGTGTATCAATGCTCGGCTCAATTTTATCATCTACATCGACAGCAATACCTTGTTCAGCAAGTAATTGTCCTACCGTTTCTGCTGAAGTCGTAATCATTTTAGACGAAGTTCCTTGTAAAAACGCCACATCTACGCCGCGACGAATCTGAACTGTTAAATTTCCTACGATTGGTGTATCGAGTTTTGGTGTTATCGTATCATACTCACCAAGTTCGATATTTTGCTCTTTCAAAAACTCCCCAACAGTTACTGCTGCTGATGGAACGGAAATGACTTTGCCATCAACATGTAATTCTACATCATCAATCGTTGTTAAACGAATTTTTGGTGCATTCTCTTCTGTTTCGTCAGACATAAATAGGAAACGTCCGTCTGGTTGAAGTGGATTATTGTTCAATAAATCTTGGACAGTTTTTGCTTGATTTTGAAAGATTGATGTTTGTGTTGTGCTACTCGCAAGCGCCTCATTGCTTGCTGTTTGCATCGCAGTCGTCGTTAGTGCAGTACTTGCAAGAATAACGCCACCTAATGTTAAAAAGCTTTTCTTATGTTTACGCAATGCTGTTGCGTATTGAGGTAAGTGAACCATAGTTATCTCTCCCTCCACTGAATTGCTATGCACATCTTTGTTCAGCGAAGGGAGATATTCTCTATCCTTCGATTCTAAACAAAGCGTTTGCGTTTTTCGTCGTTTGTTCAACGAGTTGCTCCACACTTATATCATGTAATTTTGCAAGTGCTTCTGCCACAAACGTAACATAGCTCGGTTCATTTCGTTTTCCGCGATAAGGATGCGGTGTTAAATACGGACAATCCGTTTCAATTAGCAACCTTGATAGCGGAACTGCTGCTGCGCTCTCATGCACATTTACGGCATTCTTAAACGTAACAGGTCCACCAAAAGAGATGTAAAAGTTCATTGCCATACACTGCTCTGCAACTTCTTTACTTCCACTAAAACAGTGCATAATTCCACCTACTGTTTCAGCGTTCTCTTCTTTTAGAATCGTAAGTACATCTGCTGTTGCATCTCTATTATGAATAATGATCGGTTTGTTTACTTTTTTAGCTAATTGAATTTGTTTACGAAAAAGTTGTTGTTGCACTTCTTTTGGTGATTTATCCCAGTAGTAATCCAAACCAATTTCACCTAAAGCAACGACTTTCGGATGTTGCATTAAGTCTTCGATTTTTTGCAGAGATTGTTCTGTACAATCTATTGCATCTACAGGATGCCAACCAACCGCTGCATACAACGCTTCATACGATTCTGCTAATTGGATTGCTTTATTAATGGTCTGTTCATCAAAACCAACAACGACCATGCGATATACACCCGCATTCTTTGCACGTTGCAAAACTTCTTCTAAGTCTTGCTCATAGTGCTCTGCGTTCAAATGTACATGTGTATCAAATAAATTCATATGTCTATCTCCCTATCGCTCATTTAGTGTAGCATAACTAAAAATCTCTAACCTAACAGCGTAATAACAGTATCTTTACAAAACACAAGTCCAAACGTATACGTATTACTATTTTGTAACAAAACGCCAAGAACCTAGGATTAAACAAGGTTCTTGGCGTTTTCTAATTGGTGTATGTCCAGTTTTCTTGTAACATTCTTTACATCTATTTGTAATATGAATGAATATTATCAACAAGTTTTGTTGTTTATCGACATACTACTCGTCATATTTAGCTAATGCGTGTACCATTTGGAATGACAGAATCAATCGTCGTTAACTTCAATGTGCCGTTTTCTTTACCCGCAAGGACCATTCCTTGTGATAATACACCACGTAATGTTACAGGTTTTAAGTTCGTCACACATATAACTTTCATACCAACTATCTCTTCTGGTGTGTAAAATTCAGCAATTCCAGACACAACCTGTCGCTTTTCATAGCCAAGATCAAGTTGTAACTGTAACAAGCGCTTCGCTTTAGGTACAGGTGTAGCTTCAATTACTTCCGCTACGCGCAGTTCAACATTTTTAAAATCATCAATACTAATTTCTTCTTCTATATCTGTAGGCACAGAAATCGTTTGTTCCGCAGCAACTGGATTCATTGATTCTTTAATAAATGCAACCTCTTCCTCTAAATCACGGCGCGGAAAAATTGGTTCTGACTTTTGCACTTTCGCTTCATTCGATGCCCAGTAAAATTCTTTCGTCTCATTCCACGTTACAGTGTTATAGTCCGAAAGTCCTAGTTGTTCGAAAATTTGTTTTGGTGCAACTGTTAGAAATGGTGATACAACAATTGCAATGAGACGCAACGCTGCAGAAAGGTGATACATCACGCTATCTAACTCCGCTTTTTTGCTCTCATCTTTCGCGAGTGCCCACGGTTGTGTTTCATCAATATATTTATTTGTACGGCTAACGAATTGCCAAATGGAAGCAAGCGCTACACTAAACTCCATATTCTCCATCGCTGCTTCTACATTTTGAACCATTTTCTCTGCATCTGCTGCTAGACTGCTATCTACTTCATTCACAGCTGTAGTAACGGTCGGAATTACACCATCACAATATTTTTCAATCATCGCAACAGAGCGGTTCAATAAGTTTCCTAAGTCATTTGCTAAATCATAATTTACACGCTCTACAAATCCCTCTGGTGTAAATACGCCATCTGAACCAAATGGTACTTCACGTAATAAATAGTAACGAACAGCGTCTAAACCATAGCGGTCAATTAGCGTCACAGGATTCACTACGTTCCCTTTAGACTTACTCATTTTTCCATCTTTCATTAACAACCAACCATGTGCAAATACTTTCTTCGGTAACGGCAAGTCTAGCGCCATTAACATAATTGGCCAATAAATTGTATGGAAACGAACGATTTCTTTTCCAACTAAATGCACACTTGCTGGCCAATACTTCTGATAGAGTGTATCATCATCTGAATTGTAGCCAAGTGCACTAATATAGTTACTTAATGCGTCAATCCACACGTAGACAACATGTGACTCGTCATTAAGAACCGGAATTCCCCAATCAAAAGACGTTCTTGAAACGGCTAAATCTTCAAGTCCTGGCTTAATGAAATTGTTGACCATCTCATTTTTACGAGATTCTGGTTGGATAAATCCTGGGTTTTCTTCGTAATATTTTAATAAGCGGTCCGCATACTTACTCACTCGGAAAAAGTACGACTCTTCTTTCACGAGATTCACTTCACGATTACAGTCTGGACACTGTCCTTCTGCTAATTGCGTTTCCGTATAAAAAGACTCACACGGTGTACAATACCATCCTTCATACTCACCTTTATAAATATCACCTTGCTCTAACAGTTGTTGAAAGATTTTTTGTACGACAACTTTATGACGGCTTTCTGTTGTACGAATAAAGTCGTCATAACTAATATCTAGTTGTTTCCAAAGTGATTGAATTTGATCAATCATTTCATCTAAATAATCAATCGGAGCTTGCCCTTGTTTTGATGCTGTATCCATGATTTTTTGCCCGTGCTCATCTGTACCTGTTAAATAGCGGACATCGAATCCTTGCAATCGCTTATAGCGCGCCATCGCATCACCTGCAACAGTTGTATACGCATGACCGATATGTAATTTTCCACTCGGATAGTATATCGGGGTCGTTATGTAAAATGGTTGTTTTGTCATTTTTTTCTTCTCCATTTCGTAAATATCTTCATTTTTTTCTATATACCTATCAAATTATACATAATTATAGCACTGTGATTCAACTAACTGTAGAATTGTTTCAAATTTAAAATTGGTACAAAAGTCTCAATTTTTGTAGAATTTTATATAATTTAGCCAATTTAGTATATTTTGATTGACGCTTTTTAAGAATATTGTTACAGTATAATTAAAGTTTAATACCTATATTTTGGAAAGAGTCATTAGGGGGATTCAACAATGAAATCAACTGGAATTGTTAGAAAAGTGGACGAATTAGGAAGAGTTGTAATTCCTATCGAATTGCGTCGCACATTAAACATTGCAGAAAAAGACGCATTAGAAATTTATGTAGATGCAGAGCAAATTATCCTTAAGAAGTACCAACCAAACAACGCATGTACGATTACAGGTGAAGTAGCGGATACAAACTTAAGACTTGCTGATGGCAAAATCATTTTAAGTCGTGAAGGTGCAGAAACACTTATTCAACAGCTTAATGAATTTTTAACAAAATCTTCATAAGACTAAAAAACGGTTGCTTTCTAAGCAACCGTTTTTTAGTCGATATGAAAAGCAGCATACACTTCTCTTTTCCCGATAGTACGCAGTTTACTTACTTCTTTCATTGCGTCTTTTACGGAATAGCCTTTTTCTATCATTTGTTCTACATGTTCTTTTACTGTAATATCTTCCCAATCCGCTGCTACTTCGTTTGTTCCGTTATTTCCTTCAACAACAATTACACACTCTCCTTTGAGTGGATGTTCCTCTAAGTATTGCAACAGTTCCTCTAAATCTCCACGTAAGAACTGCTCAAACTTCTTCGTCAGCTCACGCGCAACACACGCTTTGCGCCCACCAAACACTTGGTGCATGCGAGAAATTGTTTCTTTTACGCGATATGGTGATTCATAGAAAATAAGGGTACTTTGCAGGTGCGCTAGTTCTTGCAACTCCGCTAACTGTGCTTTTTCTTTCCGCTCCAAAAATCCGTAGAAATAAAATTGCTTTGCTGAGAGGCCAGACGCTACAAGAGCAGCAAGAGCGGCACTCACACCAGGAATAGGTACAACTTGAAAATTATTTTCTAATGCGATACGCACAAGTTCGTCTCCTGGGTCTGAAACACAAGGTGTTCCTGCATCAGAAACGAGTGCAACGTCTTTTCCTTCTTCTAAAAATGCAAGAATCTGTTTCGCGCCATCAAACCGATTATGATCATGATAGCTTACCAATTTTTTCGTAAGTTGAAAGTGGTTGACTAACTTCATTGTTTGACGCGTATCTTCCGCTGCAATGACTTCCACTTGTTGAAGCACTTCGATTGCACGTGCCGTCATATCACCTAGATTACCGATTGGTGTCGTTACAATATATAGTGTGCCATACGGGTATTCTTTAAAACTGTTTTGTACATTCATTTTTTCACGTCTTCCTCTATTATCTTTCACCATTTACCATCTTTGCTACTTCTTTCGTATACTTCCCATCTTCATTGTATACAAAGAGCGGTGCCAAAAATTTTGTTCCGCTTTTCCCATTTCTTATCCCTTCAACAAGTACCGTATTCGCTTCTCTTCCTTGTTTTGGATAAACAAACTGAACTCTTTTTGGCTCGATTTGATATTTTCTCATTGTACAAAGAATATCGACGAATCGCTCCGAACGGTGAACAAGTGCTACTTTTCCACCAAACTTAACGAGCTTACTCATACGTGCTATACAATCATCAAGTGTACAATGTACTTCGTGTCTTGCAATTGTAAAATGTTCATTTTCATTTTTTAAATTTTGCTCACTTACTTGAAAATAAGGTGGATTACATGTTGCTACATCGAACTTCCCTAAATTTCTATCAAAAGTTCTTAAGTCTTCATTATATAGTGTAATGCTTTCTTCGAGTTCATTATAGCGTACACTTCGCTCACCCATGTGAAAAAGTCGTTCTTGAAGTTCCACACCAGTGATATGTGCCTTGCTCCGTTTTGTTAAAATTAAAGGGATAATGGCATTCCCAGTGCATAAATCAATGATTGCCCCTTTTTGTATCGGCACATTCACAAAATTTGCAAGTAAGACCGCATCGAGTGAAAAAGAAAATACTTCGTCACTTTGAATGATTTTTAACCCTTCTCCAACAACATCATCGAGCCGTTCAGAACGTAAAAGTTCCATGAAATTTCCTCCTTACGATAACGAAAAAGCCATCCTACGCAAAAATAGGACGGCTTTGGTTAGGCTTGTTTATTTCCACTTAATAATGATAAACAAAACATGCAGTCTCCTTGTTTTCTAACACTTCCATATTCAAAATGGCAGATATGAAAACCTTCTTCATAGATTCGAGCTAAATTATCATAGCCTTCCCCTATATCTTTGCCTTTGTTTTGTTTTTTCACTTTCGCTTGTGTTTTTTTGTTTTTGCTTAACGTATCCGCCTGTTCTTTAGTTTGAGCGAGTTGTCTAAGATGGTCATTTTCTATTTTGAGGAAGTGATTCTCTTCTAGAACAGCAGCTAGATGTTCTTTCAGTTGACCTAACTGATGATGCATTTGACCCAGTTGCTCCTCCATACGAATTACCGATTCAAAAACTTCCTTTTTATCCATTTTTCTCACCTCACGATTCAACAGTTGGTAAGCTGATTGCCCCACTTTCTACTAGCTCATCGAACGTAAATTGTACGATTCTCCCTGAAGATAATAACTCAAGTTGCATCATTTTTTCTAAAATGTTTAGCCCTATCACTTTAGCTTTCCCAAGCGATGTTTGAATTATTGAATCAATATCAGGCAGATGCTCTTTCAATGTTTCATATTCATCATTTTCATATTTTAAGCAACACATTAAACGTCCACATAATCCTGATATTTTCGTAGGATTTAGAGACAAATTCTGATCTTTTGCCATTTTAATACTCACCGGATCAAAATCACCTAAAAAAGTCGAACAACAAAGCATCCGTCCACATGGGCCAATTCCTCCAAGTAACTTCGCTTCATCTCGTACGCCAATTTGACGCAGTTCGATTCTTGTTCGAAACACAGAAGCTAAATCTTTAACAAGTTCACGGAAATCAACTCGTCCATCCGCAGTAAAATAGAAAATAACTTTATTGCGGTCGAATGTAAACTCTACATCAACAAGTTTCATTTCCATCTCATGGTCTCTAACTTTAACTTCACAAACATCATACGCTTCTTTGGCCGCTGTACGATTTTCACTAACAACTTGATGGTCTTGTTCATTTGCAATTCGAATCACTTTCTTCAAAGGAAGTACGATATCCGTTTCCTCTACAAAGCGGTTACTTACAACAACTTTACCAAATTCGATTCCTCTTGCTGTTTCAACAATAACAAACTCATTGTTAGGAATAACAAATGAATTCGGATCGAAATAATATATTTTTCCGGCTCTTTTAAAACGCACACCTACAACTTCATACAATGAACTCACACCTCCTGCAACTTTTGATTTAGTTGCTCCATAATTGTTTGCGGTTGAACAAAATGCTCTAACTGTTTAGTAGCTTCATGTATTGCTAACAGCTGTTTAATTCGACGTTGTTGTCCAAGTCGCTGAAATTGGTCCTCTTTTATCTCTGATAATTCAGCAAAAATTAATTCTGCGTGGTTGTCCAATTCCAACGTCATTAAATCTCTATAAAAAAGGGATAGCACCCGAAGTGCAATCTCAAACTGTTCTTTCTCTTTTATTACACTCATCCACTCAGAACGGATGAACGCCCACGTTTCATACTTTCCCGTCTTTTGTACGTCATATAATTTTAACACTAAAGTCCGAACCTTGGCAAACCAATCTGTCTGAAGAAGTGTAATCGCTTGTTCAATACTGTAACATAACGCTAAACTTAAAGTAGCTAAACGAATATCCTCAGTTTCTAAGAGGATTTGCTTGAGCATCACGTCTTTTTGGACAGGATGTAATTTAACCGTTTGACATCTTGAGGCAATTGTGCCGAGAACTTTCTCTTCATAAGCACTCATAAATATATAATAAAACTCACCAACAGGTTCTTCAATTGATTTTAACAATCGATTTCCTGCAGCCATTGTTAATTTGTCCGCTTCAAAAATTAGAAAAACTTTTTTAGATGATTCAACACCAGAACGAGATAACTCTTTACAAAATGCCTCAATTTGTTCTTTTTTTATCGTCGCCTCTGCTTGTTGCACTTCAATCACGTCCGGATGCATACCCTTTGTGATTCGAACACAATTTTTACACGCACCACACGGTTGATGGTCTACAGGTTGACTACATAAAATAAGGGTAGCTAATGCTCGTCCAATTTCCTCATTCATAACCGCCGCTTCGCCAACGAGTAGATGTGCGTGCAACAACCGACCATTTGCTTTACTATTCAAAAAAATCTTCGTAACAATAGGTTGTGTTTGTAAAACGTTATGCCAATGTGAATTCATGTTCTTTCCTTTCTAGTAAACACGTACATGTTTCATCGATTTACGCGAATAAATTAATTAGCATTCCTTTTACTTCGCCTACTTTTGCTAACAAATCCAAACTGTCTTTCCCACTTACTAGTAACTCATCGGTCATTTCACATAACAATTCATCTACTTTATTTACAGTTGTCAACATCTGACTGTATCCTTCTGGTGTCCAACTATGTGACTGCTTTAAATCCATCCCAAAATCGACTGATTCTTTCACAAAGCGTTTGACCATCTGTTTAAAGCGGTGAAGGTCCTTAAGTGTTTGCGACTTTAACAAGCGCTCTGCTTGTGCGTCTACATCACGATACAACGTCTGTAACTGATTAAAATGTAATTTTTGCTCTTGTTTCACAACTAAATTTTGAAATCCATTCGCATTCGTTGACGGTGCTTTCAACTCATTTCGCGTATTTGTGAGTGATGTCGCTATCGGTTGCCCAATTTTCATTTCTTTGTTCCCCCTGCGTCTTTTAGTAGTGCTTCTACATTTTGAAGTAACTCTTGTTCTACAATTTCCAGGGGCTGATTTGCATTTACTTTGATCATATTTCTCTCTGTTTTTAAGAGTTGCAAATATCCTTCTCTTACAGAATTATGAAATGCTATATCTTCTAAATCAAAACGATTGATTTCATTTGTCCGGTGTTTATGAATACGAGACAAGCCAATTTCTGCTGGTAGATCAAGCAAAAATACTGCATCTGGATAACAATCTTCTATAGCAAAATCATTCAGTTGCTTAATTTCTTCCACACCTAATCCTCGCGCAATTCCTTGATAAACGTAACTGCTATGTACGAATCGGTCGCATAGTACTATTTTACCCGCATTTAATGCTGGAATTACTTTCTCAACAAGATGTTGGCGACGTGCAGCAGCATATAGCAACGCTTCCGTCCGTGCATCCATACCTGTATTTTTACTATCTAGAATGATTTCACGAATAGATTCACTAATTGCAATCCCACCTGGCTCTCTTGTTGTTACTACTTCATAGCCTAACCCTTCTAAAAATGCTTTTATTTTAACGATTACTGAAGTTTTCCCCGCACCTTCTGGCCCTTCAATCGTAATAAATGTTCCTCTTGTTGAATTCACTATGGTCGTCCTTTCTTCTGATAAATCATTATTTTCCCTTCATACACATGTTCATTACAATGCAAATTACACTGATTCTGCATCATCATATTTAGAACTTCAATGTGCTCTTTTTTAAGTATCTCACCTTCAACGATAAACGGAATACCCGGCGGATAGGGTGTAACATTCTCAGCTGCAATCGAGCCAATACTTTCTGAAATAGAAATACACTTTGGTGTATAGGACTCTAATTCACGAAAGCTTAAAGGGACTTCTGATTTTATCATTTCAAATTCGTAATGCTTTTCCTCCGTTTGTATCTGAGGATAGTGCGATAAAGTTATTTCGACATCCTTAATCTTTTCTTGCAACCGTTCTTCATCTTCGCATGAACTTAGAGGTAAAATAAACAAATTGTATTTGCCATAACTTAATTCTAAGTAAATATCTTTCTCTTCAAAGACCCTTTGCAGTTCTTTTCCATCCGCTATTCTATCGTTGTATACAAGTACTTTTAAGGGGTCAATGTGCAGTAGGTCTCTATTCTGATGTGGAGATTTTAAAGTATTATGAAGTAAGGTAGTTCTCATTTTTTCTATAAAATGTAGCGTTTTCTGCTCATTTTCTTGCAACACCTCTATAAACCGCATACTCTCCTCAATTGATAGGAGAATTAAAAAAGAAGGTGAGCTGCTTTGAAAAACGGATAAATAATATTGAAGCCTATCTTTGTTTATTTTCGCCTTTTTCCCAACATGTAATACAGCTGCCATCGTTAGTGCTGGCAATGTTTTATGAACAGATTGAATGACAAGATCTGCTCCCATTTGTAATGTACTTTTCGGAAAGAGTCGACTCACACAGAAATGAGCACCATGGGCCTCATCAACAATCACTGTAATTCCTAAATTTTTGGCATAACGAATCGTCTCTTCAATATCTGTTCTACCTTGACCGAAATAATTAGGATAGGTTAACACCAGTCCTTTTACATCAGGGGTGACACGCTGAACAAATTGCTCATATGTAATTCCTACAGGGATGTTCGTTTCTAGGTCTGACCACACATCAACAATGACCATTCGAACACCGGCAAGCTTTAATGCGTGAAAAATTGATTTATGACTATTTCTTTGAACCATAACAACATCACCTGGATAAAATTGCGAACATATCGCAGCTAAGTTCCCACTGGTACTTCCGTTGACTAGACAAAAAGATGCCTCACTGTCATAGATTTGCGCAATCTTTTCTTGCAACCTTTTTATTTCCCGTTCTGGTGCATGTAAATCATCTGTTATCGATAATTCTGTCGTGTCAAAATAACTAATTGAACGTAGCACCTCTGATTGAAACAATGCGCCATTTTTATGACCAGGCACATGAAAGGAATGAAGTTGTTTTTCTTTATGTAAGTGTAGCCTTTTAAACAGTTCGTTCATAATACATCCTTTATCTATATCTCCCAGAACACCCACCACTTCAAATTTTCGTTAGAAAGTTAAGTAGTCGGTAGTTCAATTCTGCTCTTTCTCTTATTATAGCTTTTTTACTATTATCTATCTATGCATTTTTTTGTTTCGATTTATATCTCTTTGCGTATCTTGAGATTCCATTGTTCTTTTAAATTAAAATACAAATAATGATAATAAATATCGTATGTATATTTTGCTGATATTACTAAATCTGAAGCACACTTCTGACAAAGACATTGATGAAAAATAATACAATTTATTTGCTCTCTTGCGACAAAATGATCGCAACGTACACAACGATAAAAATCCATTTTATTTCACTCCTCTCCTTTGTATATTATTCACTTTCTTTGGCTTTCTTAAACTAATATCGTATGTATTTTCGTGGTTTTATTGAGGGGGGATGTAGATTTAAGTGGCATGTCGGCAATGTCGTGTTCGTTGTTGCCAGATGAATGACTGTATGATTAGTGGTTGATTTGCTTTTTGGTGTTCTTGGTAGGGATGTTGAGCTAATTTATCGATATGTTCTACTGTTTTATCGATACGTTCTACCCTTTTATCGATATCTTCTACTGTTTTATCGATACGTTCTACCCTTTTATCGATATCTTCTACCGCTTTATCGATACGTTCTACCCTTTTATCGATATCTTCTACCGCTTTATCGATACGTTCTACCCTTTTATCGATATCTTCTACCGCTTTATCGATACGTTCTGTCGTTTTATCGATATGTTCTACTGCTTTATCGATACGTTCTGTCGTTTTATCGATATCTTCTACCGCTTTATCGATACGTTCTGTCGTTTTATCGATATGTTCTACTGCTTTATCGATACGAAAAAACAACCACAACGGGTTGTCTTTGAAGTTTGCTTAGGCTTTCGTCCTACTCTCACAATAACTAGCGTTAGTGGAGACTACTTGGTCGTACATTAAATATCGATACGAAAAAACAACCCGTTAAGGTTGTTTTTGAAGTTTTGCTTTGGCTTTCGTCCTACTCTCACAATAACTAGCGTTAGTGGAGACTACTTGGTCGTACATTAAATATGGATACGAAAAAACAACCCGTTAAGGTTGTTTTTGAAGTTTGCCTGGCAACGTCCTACTCTCACAGGAACTCGCGTTCCAACTACCATCGGCGCTAAAGAGCT
>JBOFGC010000155.1:0-1503 GCA_051648945.1 Bacilli bacterium | reverse complement strand
AACGACTGCACTAATAAATTCACTGTTTCCACTGTCAACAGCACCTTTAGGCATGGCGATATAGCCAGCAATCGAACCAACGAATAGCAAGGCTGAAAGGGTAAGGATGACTCCTTTTCGTTTTAACGACCAGCGAACGATTTTTTTTGTAGGATTTGCAAGAGAATCATGATGTGGTTTTGCACGTTTGAGCATTGTGTAACTCAGTAACGGCACAAGGGTTAACGAAACGAGAAGTGACGCTAACAATGAATAGGTAACAGTTAACGCAAATGGAAGTACAAATTGCTTCAAACTTGCATCCACGAAACTAATCGGTAGAAATACAGCGACCGTCGTCAATGTAGATGCAACAATTGCAGAACTCATTTCTTTTGTAGCCTCGATAACGAGCGTTGGTGTGAGTTGTTCATTTTGTAGTTTTTTATAGATGTTTTCAATAACGATTATACTATCATCGACGAGTCGACCGATTGCAACCGCCACACCGCCTAGCGTGAAGATATTCAGTGTGATGCCAGACCAATCAAGTAAAATGACCGTGATTCCAAGTGAAAGCGGAATGGAAATAATTGCAATGAACGTAGATTGGAAGTTTCTTAAAAATACCAAGATGATAATCGTTGCAAACAGTGCACCTAAAAGCACTTCTGTTGCCATCGCATAAACAGACTTCTCAATATTTTCTCCCGCTGTCCAAAACACAACGCCTTCTTGACTTGGATAATCCTTGTTAAGTTCAGTAATTTTTTCATCAATTGCTTTGCTAATACCTACAGAATTCGCGCTACTTTCTTTTATGACTGCTAATAATATGCCTTCTTTTCCGTTAAAGTGGGAAATGAGTTCTCCCTTTTTTTCAATGCTCACTTTTGCAATGTCAGCGAGCTTTGTATTCGGTGCGACATTCGTTTTCTTTAATGCATCAACTGTCGATACGTTACTTAACAGCTTAACGCTACTATTTTTCCCATCAATTGGACGCTCACTTAGTACAGACGCCGTATTTGAAAGTTGAAGAGATTGTAGTACGACTGGAATCGGAATTTGTCGTGCTGCTAGTTGTTCTTGATTGAACGTCACAGCAACAATCGCTTCTCCCTCAGAAGATGAGTCAATACGAGAAACGCCCTCTACATCTTCTAAAGCAGGCACAAGTGTTTTACGAATCAGTTGTAAATTTTCCGATGTGATTGCGTTATCAAAAGTTATCGCTAACTGTGATACTGGAATCATTGACGTATTTAATTGAATAACAGTGGGCTTAGACGTATACGTTGGTAACGATGTCGCATTAAGCGCTTCTTGCACATCTGTTTTTGCTTGTTTCATATCCGAACCTGATTCAAAATCCAATACCACTTTCGTGAAGTTATCACCTGTTGTTGAAGTGATTCCTTTTTTACCCGTGATATTTCCTAGCACTTGTTCGATTGGATTTGTTACTTCTGTTTCCATCGTTTTTGCATCAATACCACCCGCATAAGAGACAACAACGACACT
>JBOFGC010000154.1:0-2188 GCA_051648945.1 Bacilli bacterium | reverse complement strand
CGCACTTGAACATCAGTGAAAAATAGCGTTTGTCGGTCCAGCATGAGCGCTGCCCATACATCTTCTGGTTTTGCACTAATGGAATAGGTCGGTGTGTACGCTAGCATACAACCAATTTTCCCACCTTCAACTTTCGCATGACCATCACGAACTGCAAGTGCACTTGCAACAAATTGATGATGCGCTGCTTGATACATCGCATTTTTTTCGTTTTCGCCTTCTTCAAAGAGAAGCCCTCCACCAGTAAACGGTGCGTGTAGAACGAAATTGATTTCATTGAATGTCATCCAGTATTTCACTTGTTTGCCATAGCGCTCGTATAATGTGTTTGCAAAGCGTAAATAAAAATCAATAAGCTGGCGATTTTTCCAACCGCCGTACTTTTTAATCAACCCAAGCGGCATTTCATAGTGACTGATTGTTACAATCGGCTCGATGTTATGTTTTTTCAATTCTGCAAACACTTCATCGTAGTAACGTAACCCTTCTTCATTTGGCGTTGTTTCGTCACCATTTGGAAAGATACGTGTCCATGCGATACTCATTCGAAAACATTTGAAACCCATTTCTGCAAAAAGAGCAATGTCTTCTTTAAAACGGTTGTAATAGTCGATGGCACTATGGTAAGGATAATATCCTTCTAAGCTCCAGTCTTGTGGGTTAAATACGCCATTTCTGCTAACATCTGCTGTACTTAAGCCTTTGCCACCTTCACCAAAACCACCTTCGATTTGATTCGCTGCTGTTGCGCCACCCCATAAAAATGTTTGTGGAAATGTATATTTTGTCATCATAATCCTTCTTTCATAGCGCACACAGTACGTGTGCGCTCCTTATTATTTTACTGCAGTTAATAATTGTTGTCCTGCTTCAATAGGCTGTGGAGATGTCGTTACAATATCCATAAAGTCAGCGCTATTTGTTACAATTACCGGTGTTGTACAACTATAGCCAGCTGTTTCAATTGCTTTGATATCAAACGTCAGTAATAGATCACCTTGCGCGATGCTATCTCCCGGTTGAACGTGTGCTGTAAAATGTTGTCCGTCTAATTGAACGGTGTTGAGACCAACGTGAATTAATATTTCCGTACCATTTTTACTCGTTAATCCAATCGCATGTTTTGTTGGGAAGAGCGCACTTACCGTTCCATTGAATGGTGCACGTACTTTTCCTTCTGTCGGTTGAACAGCCATCCCTTTTCCCATTGCTTCAGACGCGAATACTTGGTCCTCTACTTCACTAAGAGCAATTGCATTTCCTGTTAATGGACTCATTACTTTTTCTTGTTTCACTAATTTTGTATCATTTGTTTCTTTAATTTCTACTTCTTTTTGTGTTTCATCTTCTTTGTTTTCAAATCCTACAAAGTAAGTTAATGCTGCTGCTACACCGACTGAAATAATAATTGTAATTAAATATGGAAACCATGGTGTCATCGAACCGCTAAGTGTAAATAAGCTGTGTAAAACAAAGGCATTGGCTTCACCTTTGAAAGCACCGATAAA
The DNA here is from genome assembly GCA_051648945.1 of Bacilli bacterium. Classification (GTDB taxonomy): domain Bacteria; phylum Bacillota; class Bacilli; order JBOFGC01; family JBOFGC01; genus JBOFGC01. The sequence continues at coordinate 680 of JBOFGC010000154.1, read as the reverse complement.
GGCACCACCAATTGCACCGGCAATGACTACATAAGGAATTGTACGTTTATAGCGTAAGATAAGTCCGTAAATAATTGGTTCTGTTACGCCTGATAAAAAGCCTGTAAGCGAAGTTGAACCTGCTAATGACTTCAGTGACTTGTCTTTTGTTTTCAAGAAAATACCAAGTGCAATACCCATTTGTGCGAATGTGCTCGCAGCCCACATTGGGTCGATTGGGTCTCCACCGTTCATTAAGTTTTCGATACTCATCGGAATAAGTGCCCAATGTAGACCAAACATGATTAGGAATAACATAAGACCACCAACAAGAGCGCCTGTTAAGATTCCACTTTTATCACTTAAGAAATTAATCACATCAGCAATCATTTCACCTACATAAATTCCAAACGGTCCAAACGCAATCACTGTTAACGGTACGATAATCATTAATGAAAGCATCGGAACTAAGAATAACTGTAAATCTTGATAGATATGACGCTTTAAAAACTTTTCTAACTGTGCATACGCAAGAACGGCTACAAATGACGGAACGAGTGACGATGAGTAGTCCATTAAGAGCACTGGAATTCCGAAAAAGTCTGTTTTGTCTGCTGTTTCAACCAAACTTGCAAATTGCGGTTCGAGAAGAGCCGCACCAATAATACCACCCATGTACGGATTCGCACCGAGTTTTTTCG
>JBOFGC010000153.1:0-4589 GCA_051648945.1 Bacilli bacterium | reverse complement strand
AAATACCATTAAAAAAAGCTGCAATCGGATTTGGTTCTGCAGGTGTTGCAATCATGGTGTTTGGTACAGTTCTTACATTAAGTGTAGACAGTATCGCCAAAAGCACTGGTCTTGGTACAAGTTTTGCAGGGACGATTTTTCTTGCAGCTGCAACAAGTTTACCGGAAGCTGTTACGGGTTTCCAAGCACTTCGCTTACGAAATGCTAATTTAGTAATCGCCGGCATATATGGAAGTAACTTATTTAATTTACTCATCGTCTATATGACGGATTTCTTTTATCCCGGAAAAAGCATTTTTGCAAAAGCGTCAATGACACATAACATAAGTTTGTTCTTTTCGGTTATCCTAATGGTAATTAGTCTATTTGCTGCGTCAAAAGCACAAAAAGGAAAAGGGAACAAAATGTTATACAGCTTACCATCTATACTCATGTTAGTGTTGTATGGCATTGGTGCTTATTTAATGTATATGTTCCGATAGGAGGAAACCATGGACATTGAACAAAAAGAAATGCTCATTGATTATTTAAAAGCAACGCAATTTGACGTCGCCTTTTTAAGTGACGATACGCGCTTTTATGACGGTAAGTTGGCTGCACTTGAAGATGTTTGTCGTATTCTTGGTGTTCACAACGAAATGGAGTTTTAGTTTGAAACGCACACAACGCAAATTGTGTGCGTTTTTTTTAGAAAACGGATAAAGTAAAAAGAAAGAGGAGCGTGGTGAAAATGAGTAAACAGTTAGCAACGTTTGCTGGCGGATGTTTTTGGTGTATGGTAAAACCTTTTCATACATGGAAAGGCATTGAGAGTGTTGTGAGTGGTTATGCGGGAGGAAGTGTAGAAAATCCGACGTATGAACAGGTATGTACACATACAACGGGCCATTTAGAAGCAGTACAAATTACGTTTGATGAAACCGTAATATCTTATGAAAAAATTGTTGATGTCTTTTGGCGTCAAATTGACCCGACTGATGCGGGTGGTCAGTTCGGTGATCGTGGACATTCCTATACGACAGCGATTTTCTATCATTCGGAAGCACAAAAGGTAATCGCAGAAAATTCTTTGCGTTCTATCGAAGAAAGTGGCCGATTTAACACAACTATCGCAACAAAAATCATTGAATATAGCACGTTTTATCCAGCGGAAGAAGTACATCAAGGGTACTATAAGAAAAACACGGCCCATTATGAACGGTATTTCCAAGGTTCTGGTCGAAAAAGATTTATTGAAAGTGCGTGGTCTAAAGACAGTGATCAGAAATTACTAAAAACCAAGTTAAGTGAACTAAGTTATTATGTAACACAACAAAACGGAACTGAACCGCCTTTTCAAAATGAATATGATGACCATTTTGAAGAAGGAATTTATGTCGATATCGTAAGTGGGGAACCATTGTTTCGCAGTACGGATAAATTTCAATCGGGTTGTGGTTGGCCAGCATTTAGTAAACCCATCGAAAAAAATCGCATAACAGAGCATTTTGATACAACGTATGGAATGCGACGAACGGAAGTGCGTAGTAGTGTTGCGGACAGTCATCTAGGTCATGTATTTACGGATGGTCCATTGGAAAGTGGCGGACTACGCTACTGCATAAATAGTGCATCTCTACGTTTTATAGCTAAAAGCAATTTGATAAAAGAAGGATATGGAGAATTTCTCCGTCTTTTCACCTAGGTATAAAAGCTCAATTTCTTGGGATAGAAGTTGAGCTTTTAATTTTTTTGCTCAATTTTAAAGTTTTATACTATTTAGGAAGTAGATAACACTTTCTATATATATATTTTTAAATTATAATAAAGATATAAGATAGAGATGCTAGGTAGTGTACATAGTGAGGGTGAAAGGAAGAACGTTATGGTGGTAAATGATTTAGCAAATAAACAAAAAGATACAAAATACATAGGCATTTTTATTGTTTTATTTCTGCTCGCCTTCGCATTTGAGATTCAGCATCTAGAATATGTTTTTGGTATTTCTTTCGGATTTAGTTCTGTATTTTTATGGTTGATTTTTAGGTTGTACGGTTTGCCTTACACAATTGCGTCGGCGTTACTCGTACAAGTAGCAGCAATACTTCTTTTTAATCACTCGATTTTAAATTTACTTTATTTACCTGAATATATTATTTTAGGATTGTTCATGTTACGAAAGCCGAGAGTACCCATGCTTTTAGGTGGAGGTGCCTATTGGTTGTTTATCGGTGGTCCTCTCTTTATGATTGTTTATCAAGTAATGGGACTAGACATTCAATTCGAACATAATCTCTTTCAAGTAAGTAAAGACGGATTAAATCAGTTATTTAATCTTTTTGTTGTTGAACTTTTACTCACCTATATTCCCATAGAAAATTGGTTGAAAGGCAAGAAAAAAAACCAATATTTCATCCATTTTCGAAAGTTTATCTATCATATCATGCTTATTGCTTTGGTTATGCCGTTTATTATTAACTCAATGATTACAAACTGGTCGTATTATGAGTCTGTCCAAAAACAAGCAAGCGAACTTTCGCAAGAGATGTCTGGGAAGATTTATAAAGAGTTAAAACAGTGGGACTCTAGTGCGCTTCAGCGTCTAATGTTGTCAGGCATAGTAGAGCGGTCACAACTCCAAGATATTATAATGAAGTACACCTCACCACCTGTTAGTGGCGTTGTGATTACAGATTTAAATGGAAATATTATCGCAAAAAATATTGATTTAGGCGATGATGTGAAAAAATATAATTGGCAAGAAAATGTAAACGTTACAAATATTGAAGATAATTTTTATCAAGTGTTGCCATACGACAAAGAAAATGATCCTGAAATTTTACGATGGCTTAAAGGCGAATACATATACTTTCAGAATTTTGATTTCACTACAAGTAACATAGCAATGAAAGCGTTTATAAAAACCCCGATTGAAGGATATAAAAATGAAGTAATCAATGAATTTTTCCAACAGCTGAAACTATTTTTAGTATTTGCTATTTTTATTTTAGTAGCAGGTTTGTTTATAAACTGGACCTTATTTAAAAATATCAAAGAACTAGCAGTTGTCACATCAAATCTACCGCAACAAGTAAGAGAAAGCGAGAGCATTCCCTGGCCAAAAAGTAATGTAATGGAAGTTCGCTCCTTAATTGATAATTTTAAAAGCATGAGTGTCAAACTATCGGATATGTTTGCAAAGTCGGATGAATTCTCAAAAAAACTAGCAAATCAAGCAGAGCAGTTAGCTGATTCGAAAGAGCGACTACATGAACTTGCTTACTATGACGCACTGACCGATTTACCAAATCGATTAAATTTCAGACAAAAGTTAGTACAGTTCGTGAATGACAAGGCGTTAGATAAACAAAAGTTAGCCATTATGTTTATTGATTTAGATAATTTTAAAGAAATCAACGATAATCTCGGACATGATGTGGGTGACATCCTTTTACGGAGCGTGAGTGAACGTTTAAGAGGTCTTGAGACAGAACATGTGTCGATTTTCCGATTAGGTGGCGATGAGTTTGTCGTTCTTTCTGGTGCAAATGACATTGAAGAGTTACGTCTTGTATCGAGTATGTTAATTAACTGTTTCATCGCACCATTCCGACTTAAAGATGGTGATTTTAAAATTGCCTGTTCTGTTGGAATTAGCGTTTATCCAGACGATGCTACTGATGTAGATGAGCTCGTTAAGTACGCTGACATGGCGATGTATCGTGCAAAAGAACGGGGTGGCAATCGTGTGCAATTGTTCAATCGTTCTATTCGTGAAGAATTTCATGAGCAATATTCGATTGAACAAGGCATAAGACGCGCATTAGATTCACGTGAATTCGAGCTCCATTTTCAACCGAAATGGAATACGTTAAATCATACACTATCAAGTATGGAAGTATTAATCCGATGGAATAGTCCAACACTAGGCTTTGTTAGTCCAGCTAAATTTATCCCAATTGCTGAGGATTCAGGATTGATTATTGAAATTGATTGTTGGGTATTGAAAGAGGCGTGCACACTTATGAAGCAGTGGCAATCTGAAGGCTATCCGCATGTACCGTTTTCTGTGAATATATCTGCACAACATTTTAGTAATCCGCATTTAATTGAACATGTTCAAGAAGCGCTGGCATACTCGAATCTTGATGCGAAGTATTTAAAAATCGAAATTACAGAAGGTGTATTAATCCGTAATGTCCAGCTAGGAATTGAGAGCATTGTAAAATTAAATGGTATGGGTGTTGAAGTATCGATTGATGATTTTGGTAAAGGATATTCTTCACTCCACCAATTAATTAACTTACCTATTAGTGAATTGAAAATAGATAGAGATTTTATAACGAACATCCATGAAGATGAAACGAGAGCAAGCGTTGTCCGACTCATTGTTCAGATGGCACACGAGTTGAAGTTAAATGTTGTGGCAGAAGGAGTAGAACTTGAGGAAGAGAAACAGTTCTTAGAGTCCATTCAATGCGATGAATTACAAGGATACTTAATCAGTAGACCACTATCTTTTCAACCACTAAAAGAATTTTTTGAATCTAAATACGAAAAAAGCAAGTAGGAAGGGGTTTTCAATCATGAAATTCACAAAATATGTAATG
>JBOFGC010000152.1:0-2419 GCA_051648945.1 Bacilli bacterium | reverse complement strand
ATTCCCCGCAAGGGAAGGCGGAGTCAGGGACCGGAGACTCCAGTGGGACAGGTAGCCAAGTATGACCCCGCAGGAGCAGCTTTTTCGCGACGAGGAGGCATACGGCTGCCCCACAGGAAAGCGAAGGTCCCTGACGGAGCCTGACCAAACACAAAACAAACGCCGCGACCAAATTACAATTATTGCCATAGAAAAAAGCACCACAAAAGTCGCTACCGACCTTCATGATGCTTCCCAATCCTCATTACCACCAAACAATTGTTACAAGAGCTAATACACTAATCATCGCAATAAACAACCCCGTAAAGATTGTAACCTGCGCTACGCCATGTCCTTTATGTTTCATATGCATGAAATAATACAACTGAAAAATTACTTGAACAAAAGCGAGTAGAATAATAAATGGAACACTGAACCATTTAGAAATCACATCTTCAAAGAGTACCGCTCCAAACGAAACGAACGTAAGAAGAATCATTAAAGAAAAAGATACGACTTGAATTTTCATTTCGTCACGATTTTTCTTTTTGCGATATTCAAATTGTGCAATGTTGTTAACATTTGAACTCATGCTTTTATCCCACCATTCCCATTAAATAAACGACCGAGAAGATAAATACCCATACTACGTCAATAAAGTGCCAGTATAAACTCGCCACATAGTATTTAGGTGCGTTGTATAAATTTAATCCTCGTTTTGCATTGCGGACAATAAGTGTGACAATCCACGCTAAACCAAACGCAACGTGAAGTCCATGCGTACCTACGAGTGCGTAAAACGCAGAACCAAGTGCACTTGACGTCATAGTAAATTCATATTCATGAATATAGTGATTAAATTCATAAATTTCTAATCCTAAAAACGCAGCACCGAGTAAAACTGTAACACCCATCCACGTTTGTAAGCCTTTGAAGTTATTATTCTTCAAATGGTACATTGCGTATACACTCGTTAAGCTACTTGATAAAAGTAACATTGTTGCAACGAAAACAAGCAAAGGGTCGAACATTTCCTGCGTTGTTGCACCGCCTGCGTTTGATTTACGTAACGCTAAAAATACACCAAACAAACAAGCAAACAGAACCGTTTCTCCACCTAGAAATAACCAAAACGCTGTAAATTTATTTTGCCCTTCTGGCGTTGCCGTTTCGGGATGCTCTGGGAAATTCGCATTTGTTAGTTGCTCAGTTACGTCAACGTGATCATGTTGATGATGTCCCATGTTACTACACCTCCGTCTTTTCTAAATCTTCTTTATGGATGTGATACCCAACATCATCTTTAATTGAACGAATGAACATCATCGAGAATGTTAATCCTAATCCAATCAGCATCACTGGTAATCCCCATGCCTCTTCAGCACGATACATTACACCGAAAGCCGCAACGAAGAGACCAAAACTCATAATGATTGGTAATACCGAGTTGTTTGGCATATGAATATCACCAATCGGCTCAGCCGGAACCATTTCCGTACGACCTTCCATTTTTTCAATCCAAAGTGGATCAACACCACGAACGAGTGGAAGTTGTTTAAAGTTGTACTCAGGTGGTGGTGATGGAATTGCCCACTCAAGTGTACGACCATTTTCCCACGGGTCGTTTCCAACTTTATTTTCGTTACGTTTCATTGTCGAGTAAATAACATTCACAAGTAGAATTAATGTTGAGATTGTCATAAAAATCGCACCGATAGAACTAATCATGTTCCCAGTTTCTAAACCTGTACCCGCTTGGTACGTAAAGTAACGACGCGGCATACCCATTAGACCTAAGAAATGCTGAATAAAGAACGTCATGTGGAAGCCGATAATCCAGAACCAAAAGCCCCACTTCCCTAATTTTTCATTTAACATGAAACCGAACATTTTTGGCCACCATAAATGTAAACCAGCAAAAATAGCAAGAACAACGCCACCTACAATTACATAGTGAAAGTGAGCAACGACGAAATATGTATCATGATACTGATAATCCGTAGATGCTGCTGCATTCATTACCCCTGTTACTCCACCCATTGTAAACGATGGAATAAAAGCAAGTGCATACAACATTGGCGTAGTAAAACGAATTTGTCCACCCCATATTGTAAACAACCAGTTAAAGATTTTAATCCCTGTTGGCACTGCAATCGCCATTGTCGCAACAGCGAAAATCGCATTCGCAACTGGACCTAATCCAACCGTAAACATATGATGCGCCCAAACCATGAAACCTAAAAAGCCAATAAGTACTGTTGCAAAAACCATTGATGTATAACCGAATAGACGCTTTTTCGAGAAGATTGCATAGATTTCCGAAAAGATACCAAACGCTGGAAGTGCTAAAATGTACACTTCAGGATGTCCGAAAATCCAAAATAAATGTTCCCAAATTACCGTGTTTCCACCTAATGCTGGGTTAAAAAATGCTGTTCCA
>JBOFGC010000151.1:0-3401 GCA_051648945.1 Bacilli bacterium | reverse complement strand
GCTATTGACGAGAAAAAGCCACCTCGAAAGGTGGCTTTTTGCATTAATTATCTTGTTTTTGCATTTAATTGAACTACGCACTCCACATGCGCCGTATGAGGGAACATGTCCACCGGTTGAATGTATCCAATGTCGTAGCCTTTTTGTAAAAGACGTAAATCTTTTGCTAATGTTGATGGATTACAGCTTACATAAACGATTTTTTTCGGGCGAACGCGTAGTAAACTACGGATTAGACGCTCGTCAAGACCTGTTCTCGGTGGATCGATTACGAGGACATCCATTGGTTGTTTACGTTTTTCACGTTTCGCTAGAATCTCTTCTGTTTTTCCTTCTACATACATTGCATTTTTAAGACCTAAACGTTCCGCGTTACGGTTCGCATCTGCTACAGCATCTGCAATAATTTCGATACCATACACTGATTTTGCGTAAGGTGCTAGCCATAGACCGATTGTTCCTACTCCGCTATACGCATCGATAACGACTTCTTTGCCTGTCAGTTGTGCTGCTTTTTTTACTTCATTGTATAACGTCGATGTTTGTTCAGGGTTAAGTTGGAAAAATGCGCGTGCACTTAAATCAAATTGTAACGACTCAAGTTTTTCCGAAATCGCCTCTTTACCCCAAAGGATAATTGTTTCATCGCCCCATACAGAAGATGTTTTTGCACTGTTTATGTTCTGAACGATACTTACAACTTCAGGAAGTTTTTTTGTTAGCGTTTCAATAAGACGCTCTTTGTTTGGCAATTTTCTTACTGAAGTGATGAAAACAATTTGCGCTTCATTTGTTTCTACACCAACACGTACAACGACTGTTCGTAAAACGCCACCTTTTTTACGCTCATCATAAATCGGCATATTTAAATCTTGAAGTGTGTGTTGAACGATTTTATTAATGTTATTGATACGCTCATTTTGAACTGGACATTCTGTCATGTCTACTAAGCGGTGTGTACCTTGCTCGTACAGACCCATATGAATACGGCCATGCACATCACGCAATTGTAGCTGACTTTTATTGCGATAATGATTCGTTTTCTCTGAACCAATTGTACGGTGAATCGTAACATTTTCAGGGTCTGTTGTGTAACGGTCAATCGCCTGTAGAACTAAATCACGTTTCGCATCAAGTTGTCCTTTGTAGCTCAAATGTTGCAACTGACAACCACCACATTTATCATACACAGGACAAAACGGCTCAACACGTTCTTTACTACGCTCATCGATACGTGTAATTGTCGCTGTTGCATGTCCTGGCGCTAGCGTGTCTACTTGACACTCAACAACTTCACCAGGCAAAGCACCTTGTACGAAAACGGCTTGACGTTTGTAAAAACCAATACCTTCTCCATTAATACCTACACGTTTAATTGTTAATAAAATTCTTTTTCCGACATTCATCGAACTAATAATTGCTTCCGGTCTACGTTTTTTCATTCTACTATCTCACTTTCTACTCTCGGCATATAATCTACATTATAACGGAATAGCTAAGGTATTGTCGAAACTTAATGAGAAATTGATGACGAAAGTGGTACATGTCGTGTAAACATCAGAGAATCTAGCGTTTCAAAAGTATAGCCACGCTTGTGTAAATCATCAATAATTCGCCCTAACGCTGCCGCATTATCACTACTCACTGCGTGTAAAAGCAACACCGAACCCGGATGAATTTGCTTCATCACATTTTGGTAACTATACTCCTCCCCGCGCTGCGCATCTACACGCCAATCGACAAAAGCCAAACTCCAAAATACACTTACATAGCCTTCGTCACGTGCTACTTTCAACACCCGCTCACTGAATACGCCACGTGGTGGTCGAAGGTAATGCATTTCTGTTTTTCCTGTTACCTTCGTATAATCCGCAACTACTTGTTGCAACTCTTCACGAATCTCCTCATCAGAAATCGTCGTCATATCTGGATGGTGATACGAATGATTCCCAACAACATGTCCCTCATTCACCATTCGTTGCACAAGATTCGGTGCAGTTCGCAAATAGGCTCCCGTCACAAAAAATGCCGCTGGTACTTTCTTTTCTCTTAACACATCTAATATTTTTGCCGTATAGCCGTTTTCATAACCGTTATCAAATGTAAGATAAATCATTTTCTTTTTCGTATCCCCTAAATAAAAGGCATCATATTTTTCTAACATACGGTCGAGTACCGCTCCTGCTTGAGGTGGTGTTTCATTCTTTGCCCGTTGAAAACCCCAATGAATCGGGTGATTCGCAACTGCAAAAACAGGTGCACTTTGTAGCACAAACGCAATACAAACAACGAGTAACATCGTAACTTTTTTCAATGGATATTCCTCCTACAATCATATCTTGTAGTTTGTGAAGATTGCGCGGGCTTTATACGTGGGAGTAGATGCTTTTTGTAGCGCTTTTCGGAAGAGATGGATGGTAGTTATGTAGCTTTTTATTCGTATTAGGAATGATTTGAGGACTTCGATTGGTTGATTGTGAACTTGCGACATCACTTTGGCCCTTCGTTGTAAGCCCGTATTCAAACAACGCATATAACAGTTAAGCATCTTTTCATATATCAAATATAGGAGGTGCTTTCTTTATGTCCCCCAACAACCTTAACATTGCCTCTATTACACTTCAAATGAGTCTTCGTATTCAGTTCCAACACACATTTGTATCATTAAAACTTCAAAATTAGAAATTGAATTCTTTAAAGACGCCGAAGATTGCATTATCCAAGGTGTTTTAAAGGAGCTCAATTTACATGATGAAACTTGATTTTACTCGTGTTAATGACATTTACATAATTTGTGGAAAAACTGACATGCGGTTAGATATAGATAACATGGCAACTCTTATTCAGGAATCTTATAATCTAAATCCATATAGCGACTCTATTTTTCTTTTCTGTGGTAATCGAAAAGGTCGATATAAATGTCTATATTTCGATGGCGACGGTTTCGTTATGTTGTATAACCGTTTAGATGATGGACGACTTAGGTCGCCGAAGTCCGAAGAAGATGTCCGTAATGTATCTCAACCAAATTTTCGGGAACTAAACACTCACTTCCGGGAACTAACTCTTCTCTTTCGGGAACTAGCCACTCGCTTTCGGGAACTAACTCTTCTCTTCCGGGAACTAGCCACTCACTTTCGGGAACTAACTCTTCTCTTCCGGGAACTAGCTACTCGCTTTCGGGAACTAGCCACTCGCTTTCGGGAACTATCACTTCACTTCCGGGAACTAACTCTTCGCTTCCGGGAACTAACTCTTCGCTTTCGGGAACTAACACTTCGCTTCCGGGAACTAGCTCCTCGCTTTCGGGAACTAGCACCTCACTTCCGGGAACTAACTTCTCGCTTCCGGGAACTAACTTCTCGCTTTCGGGAACTAACTCGGTAATTTAATTCCACATA
>JBOFGC010000150.1:0-8135 GCA_051648945.1 Bacilli bacterium | reverse complement strand
TGGAATCAGGCGGAAACGTGTGACCCCACAGGAGCAGCTTTACCGCGACGAGGAGGCACACGGCCGCCCCACAGGAAAGCGGAGTTGCCTGGCGCAGTACCCCAGTTCCGCACAAACATACGCGAGCCACCATATATTTCCATAGAAAAAAGACTGAAACAATTTGTCTCAGTCTTCTTTCAACGCTTCATTTAATTTTTCTTCCGAAAGTCCATTTACTACCCCATATTTCTGAACATATATATCTTCTACAATTTCACTTAATTGATTTTCTGAAATAACATTTCCGATTGACTTACTATAGAGATGTAACGGCACAGGGGACGTCGTTTCATGAAGTGCTGGTTGTTGATACCAAAAGTCCTTGTGCGCAAAATAGCCACTTCGATTGAAAAAGCGCTCGCGCTTTACACAGTCCTCGTATGTCTTGTCATCATGCGCATCTTCTTTTCGTTCAGACTCTAACATAATTGCGCGTAATCTCTTCCCTTGTGCAGCCGCATCTTCTTCTAATGTCTGTTCAATTTCTTTAAGTAGTTTACTACCGATGCCGCCACCGCGTAAGTTTGCATCAATCGCTACATAAACAATAAATCCTACATTAGTTTTTTCTAAATAATGATAGCTCGCAAACGCTACCGTTGATTGCTCTACTTTCCCTACGAGTAAATGGTAGCGATTTCCGTTCTTATTTTTATCGTAAATTAAACTTTTCTCAATAATTTCATGACGTTCTCTAAGTTCAATTGGAAATGCTGCGTCGTATAAATCGTAAAAAAGGCGCAGTTCGGAATCGTCATTTTTACTCAGATGTCTCCACTTGATGTCCATAATTTTACCTACTTTGTTTTTTTCCTAGTATAACATTTACCATTCCTCTCAACAACGTAACACTTCGTCTCATGTCATGCTCTACTTTTTTTAGAAAATATGCACTGATTTGTTAATTTCTTAGCACTCTATGTGTAGTGTTTAACAAATGCAAATGTCACAGATTTGTGGCTTTATGTAAGCGTACGCACTCTCTTATACTATATTTAGTAGTAATTAAAGAAACGAAATACCATATATAGTTTTTCTGAGAGGGATGGGGAAACATGAATTCATTATTATATAATCGTCGTCGCGCACAAAGCGTAGACTACACTGAGCAACTTCAAGCAATCATTTCAACCGATTCAAACAGCGCTGATGCAAAGCGTGAGAACGCGAATGTGGATGGAAATAGCGCGATGGGAATGATGCTTCAATTCGGAAGTACAACTTCAAAACATTACTGTGAAACAAACTTACTACCTTCTGCATACGCACAAGCGCATAAGAGTGGGGATATTCACATTCACGATATGGATTTTTATCCGATGGGAACAACGACTTGTTGCCAAATTGATATAGAAAATCTATTCAAAGACGGCTTCTCTACTGGTCATGGCTTTTTACGTGAACCGAATGATATTATGAGTTACGCGGCACTTGCAGCGATTGCCATTCAAAGCAACCAAAATGACCAACATGGCGGACAAAGCATACCTAGTTTTGACTTCGGACTTGCTCCAGGTGTAAAAAAGACGTTACGTAAACGTTTTATTGAAAACTGCGATATGTTATTTTCAATGGAAAACGATAGCATGCAGTGGGCAAATTGGATAAATGAAAAAATCACTGAAATTACATCACATAAAGAAACAGTATTTGGTTTAGATTCTGCACCGCAATTTTTAGACATTCTGCAATCAGAATTGACACCTTTGCTTAAAGAACGTACAGATTCACTTTTAAAGCAGGCCTATGATTTTGCAGTAAAACAAACGACGAAACTAACATTTCAATCTATGGAAGCGTTTATTCATAATTTAAATACGATGCATTCCCGCGCAGGTGCACAAGTACCGTTTTCAAGCATAAATTTCGGCACAGACACAACAGCAGAAGGTCGTCTCGTTAGCGAACAACTTTTACACGCGTTTCGTAACGGACTTGGCAACGGAGAAACAGCGATATTTCCTATTTTAATTTTCAAAGTAAAAGATGGCATTAACTTTAATCCCGGTGAGCCGAACTATGATCTTTTCAAATTAGCATGCGCTGTGTCGAGTGAACGTTTGTTTCCGAACTTTAGTTTTCTTGATGCACCATTTAATATCGAGCATTATAAAGAAGGCAATCCTGCATCTGAAGTTGCTTATATGGGCTGTCGCACACGCGTATTAAGCAATACACACGGAAAAAATGAAGTGAACGGACGTGGTAATTTATCGTTTACGACGATTAACTTGCCACGACTTGGTATGCTATGGAGCAATAAGCAAAATGGCAATGCATTTTTTGATGCGTTAGACCAACAAATCGAACAAACGATTCAACAGTTATTGCTGCGCCTTGATTTCCAGAAAAAACGCACGGCACGTAATTTCCCATTTCTACACGGACAACGTATTTGGAATCGTGACGAACACGTTCATAAAGATGCACCACTTGGCGATATTCTCAATAGCGGAACACTAGCAATCGGCTTTATCGGCCTTGCAGAGTGTTTAATTGCTTTGACAGGAAAACATCACGGTGAATGTGAAGATGCACGCGCACTTGGCTTACAAATCATTTCACACATGCGTAAACGTTGTGATGAAGCGGTTGAAAAGTATCAATTAAACTTCTCACTTATCGCAACACCTGCTGAAGGATTAAGTGGCCGTTTCACATCGCTCGACCGAAAATTATTTGGGTCTGTGCCTGGAATTACGGATAAGGAATACTATACGAATTCGTTCCATGTGCCTGTAAGTTATAAAACAAGTATCGCCAATAAAATTGCAATCGAAGCACCTTATCATACACTAACAAATGGTGGACATATTACGTATGTAGAGCTCGATGGAAATCCTTCGAAAAATCTTGATGCGTTTGAACAAATCATTCGCTATATGCAACAAAGCGGCATCGGATACGGCAGTATTAATCACCCGTTAGACCGCGACCCTCTTTGCGGTTGGTCTGGTTACATTGAAGGAACGATTTGTCCAAAATGTGGGCGTGACGAAGCAGCAAGTACTACAAAATTTGAGCGTATCCGACGTATTACCGGCTATCTTGTTGGAACTGTAGACCGCTTTAATGATGCGAAACGAGCGGAACTTCAGGACCGAATTAAACATAATTAAAGGAGTATTCCATGGATATTAGACTGGCAAGTCCTCCTTATTTTGACAGCATCGTAGACGGCCCCGGACTTCGGGCCGTTCTTTTTACGCAAGGTTGTGAACACAACTGTCGCGGTTGTCATAATCCAAATACGCATGCTTTTGATGGGGGGACGATATTCTCCGTAACCGACGTTATTTCTACCTTGGAACAAAGCGTCCTCCAAACTGGACTTACAATTTCAGGTGGTGAACCGCTACTGCAAGCAGCACAGTTAGTTCCAATAGCGGCTTGGGCAAAACAACAAGGTTGGAACGTTTGGATGTATACAGGATTCACGTTCGAATATTTGAGTACACATCGACATTTGCCAATATGGAACGATGAGTTATTTCAATTCCTTGATGTTGTTGTTGACGGTCCATTTATTGAATCTAAAAAAGATCTTACTTTATCCTTTCGTGGCTCGTCGAATCAACGCCTTTTAGACTGGCAATCCAGTTTGGCACAAAATAAAGCTGTTTCTATCGCTGACTAAACGTAAGTAAGCCGCCTTTACCTATACTGGTAAGGACGGCTTTTTTGATGATTTCATCTTTTAGAAATGTTTTCCGTTTTCATAATAACTTGATGCCTCAAGGTTGTGAAACACAACATCTAAACATTCGCGGTTGTTTTGAAAGCGTTGCGTAATTGCTTGTGCAGCGGCATTTTGCACAGTCTGCCCTCGGTCAAACCATAGCACATCAATTTGCGTAGGCGGTGCAACAATTTCACCATCAAATACAAATGTATGATTGCTCACTTCAAGCGTAAAATAGTCACGTGGACATTCAATAATTCGTTCTAAATCATCAAGAAGTGCTTTGCTTTTTTCTAACACTTCACTTTGGGGAATTCCCGTAAATTTTAACATTGGCATATCAATCACCTCACACTCTATCGTACACGTCTTGTGGGATGTTGTAAAACGAACATTATGCTAAATATTTGGACGCCTCACGAACGCTCAATGTGCTAAGGGACTGTTTCTCTATGAAAGACTGCACCCAGCTACGGTTGGTCTTAGATGCTTCACGCAACATCCAGCCTATTGCTTTTTTTATGAAAAATTCTCGTTGCTGTTCATTATTTTCAATGACTTTGCGTAGTACGTCCCACTGGATGTTTTCTTTATATTTCAATTGGAATAAAATACTCGCCCGTCTAAGCCAGATGTTCTCATCTGTACTCCATGGAATGATTACCTCTTCAATTAATACAGGGTACATTTCAACAAGATGACCAACGAGATGTGCACTTATTAAATCTACACTATCCCACCAAGGTTTTTGAACAATCAGTCTACGTACGAAATGAATATCTTCTTTCACGAGCTTATGTTTATTTTTTATAAGATAATCAATCGCAGCATATTGAAATTCTCGTTCCGGCATTTTCCATAATTCCAATACAAACGCACGATGTAATGACTGTTCTGTTGAAATAGCTTGCACATAGCGTTTTTGAATGAGACGTCGTTTCGTACTTTCAATGCCTAAAAATGAAAAGTTATTTTTCATATAAGCACCCATGCTAATCGCCCGGTCATTGTTACGGTATAAATAAAAAGTTTCGACTAAAGTCACACTTCATTCCTCCTCTTTTTTGTACTTCCGTTCCATATCACACTACATAGTACTTCTATTTTCATATGTGGTGCATTCTGTGACAAGCTATATTCTTGATATTTATCTCAAAACATAAAAAAAATACACTTTTTACATGAAATTTACAAACTAGACCAAAGCATAGTGTTTCTTTTTCTTTGCTGATATGTTTATATTTTAGATTGAATCCATTATTATGCCACAGTTTTAGGGTAGTTAACTTTTCATAATTCACCGTATGTAGTATGGACACAATTTCCTTTTTCTTATACATTATTATAAGAAAAAGGTTTGCTGTTTGTTTGAGTGAAGCATTTACTTATATTAGGTTGTTTCGGGTAGTTGTTTTTCTTAGTGATTGTATGCTAACCTTAGAATTGTGGAAACGAATTGGATATAATAATAACGAAGGATTTCTTGCATAAATAGGTATAGTACTTACTACGCATTTATTTTCGATTGTAAGATGTTTTTGCATGTACACTGCCCTTTTTATCGGGTCTTCTAGGCACATTTCATTGTTGTCTGGTTTATGTATGTACTTGCACAAATTCTAATTATCTATGCCCTTTTTATGAAAAATATAGAGGAGGAACGATATATGTCGAACGGAAAAAGCTTAAAAGAACTAATGGCGCAAAAACTTGCTCAAAAAAACGGTGGCGGCTCGGATAAAGGTGGCAAACACAATCCTGTACGCGAAGTAGGAAAGTTATCAAACCAACTTCCAAAGAAACCGAGTCAAGTTGGACGAAAAATGGGTATTTAATTGCCAAAATTAGAAATGGCACAGCAGTAGGACATTCTCCTATTGCTGTGCCATTTTTTATTGCTGAAGTTTTTGTAGAATATCCTCTAAGGTTGCTATGTACTTCGTATTGTCTGTTGTCGTTCTTTTTTTCGGTCCTTTTGAATGCTGACCTGCACGACGCATCTTTCCTTGAAAATGCCGACGCGCTAACAATTCATCGATGTTGTAATCCGTATACACCCAACCATTGTGATGTAGCGTTGCATGCGTTTTTGGCAACGACATTGAAGCTAATCCGTAGTCTTGCGTAATTAGTATATCGCCACGCTCTAAGCACTGCATAATTTTCCAATCAACTGCATCTGCTCCTTGGTCGACGACGATTTGTGGAACATCGTATTTTGAAAAAACGTGCGCTGTGTCAGTAATTAACATCACTTCTATTTTATATTTCTTGCCTAATGCAATCGTTTCTGCGATTACAGGACAGGCATCTGCATCAATTATAATTTTCATATGTACCCTCTTTTACTTATTCAGGAAAATAATAAAACTATTTTACTATCTAATATTAATACATAAATATAGTATAAAACAACTATTTTCCGTATACATCTTCTGAATTTTTGTATTTTTAAAAAATAAAACTTGTATTTTAAAATAGTTTGAATATAATGAGAATATCATATTTTTAAGGAGCGATGACAATGAACAACAATCAATTCGCCTCACGTGCTGGTTTTATTATGGCCGCAGTAGGTTCAGCAATCGGACTCGGAAACATTTGGCGTTTCCCTGGCGTAGCTTATGACAATGGCGGTGGTGCTTTTTTCATTCCCTATCTTGTCGCACTTCTTACAACGGGATTAGGTCTACTTATTTTAGAATTTGCTCTAGGCAACCGTTTTCGCGGGTCAAGTCCGTTAACGCTTGCACGCATTCATAAGAAATTCGAAGTGCTTGGCTGGTTTCAAGTACTTGTAACGTTTATCATTTCGACATTCTACTCTGTCGTACTTGCCTATTCACTACGCTATTTGTACGAATCATTTACAATGAGTTGGGGTGATAACCCGGAATCTTACTTTTATAATAACGTATTGCATATTAGCGCAAACGCTGACGACCGCGGTTCGATGGTACTCGGAATCGTCTTGCCACTCCTTATCGTTTGGGCAATTACACTTTTTGTAATTTTTCGCGGCGTGCAAAAAGGTATCGAGAGTTTCAATAAAGTGATGATTCCACTTCTTGTCGGATTGTTCTCTATTATCGTTATCCGCGCTGTTACGATGCCAGGTGCACTCAAAGGACTTGATGCACTGTTTACACCAGACTGGGGTGCGATTACAGATCCTACTGTGTGGGTTGCAGCGTATGGACAAATCTTTTTCAGTCTTTCATTAGCAATGGGAGTTATGGTGACGTACTCGGCGTATATGCCAAAACGTTCAGAGTTATCAAATAGCGCATTAATCGCTGGATTTGCCAACTCAAGTTTTGAACTCTTAGCGGGTATTGGTGTTTTCTCAGCACTTGGCTATTTAGCAACCAATTCAGGACAAGAAGTGCAAGATGTTGCTGCGTCAGGTATGAGTTTAGCTTTCATTGCGTTCCCAGCCATTTTAAATACAATGCCAGGCGCAACCATCTTTAGTATCTTATTTTTCGGTTGCCTTGTTATTGCAGGCTTAACTTCACTCGTGTCGATTTTGGAAGTTGGAATCGCTGCGATTTCTGAAAAATTCAATCTAAAACGCTCGGTTGCTGCAAGTGCTGTCGCAATTCCGTCTCTGATTATTTCATTCATTTTTACGTTTCAGAACGGACTATACGTATTAGATATCGTTGACTATTTTACAAATAATATCGGGATTACAGCAGCTGCGCTTACACTTATTGTTTGTATTCTCTTTATTGCAAAACAAGGGAATTCTATTATTTCGTACATTAACACGTATTCTGACATCAAAATCGGTGGGATGTGGAAATTTAGTCTTACGATCCTTTCACCAGCACTCATTGCTTATATGTTAGTAAATACGGTCTATACTGTATTTACTGTTGGTTACGGTGATTATGCTTCAAAACATTTAATGCTCTATGGTTGGGGTGTTATCGGCTTTTTCTTAGTCGGTGCATTTGCCTTTACCCTTCGTTCTTGGAATAAAGATATCCAAATTCAAGGATACGATTCTGAAAATGAAGATGACGTTGAACTTAAAGAGGTGAGCTAATATGAGTTTTTCTGCAATTGTAGTCATGACAGTAGGCATTGTTATCATTTGGGGCGGACTCGCTCTTAGTGTGAAAATTGCTGTTTCTAAAAAGTAACGGAAAAGCAACAAAGCGTTTGTCGCTTTGTTGCTTTTTTACATTCGATCGACCATAAATGATTTGAGCACCGCGAAATATTCCCGAACATAACTATTCCACTGAATAATGATCGGTGTTTGTGCGCCGAGTCCCTCACATTGAATTCCAACTCTGTTTGCTAACATTTTGGAACGAAACAAGTGAAAATCATTGGTTACAACGACGATTTTCTTGTTCGCTACACCCGCTTTTTCTAAAATTGGTTTGCTATATGTAAA
>JBOFGC010000149.1:0-3322 GCA_051648945.1 Bacilli bacterium | reverse complement strand
CATAGATGGTTAGCGTTTTTCAATCAAAATATTTCAAAATCACAATTAGAGGAGTTGATCGCTTTGGATGAAAATATCAAGTTAGCGGAAGAGAAACTACTTCAATATAGTGCCGATGAAGATGTGATGCATATGTATGTTTTAAGAGAGCGTGCGTACTATGACCGAATTAGTTTTGAAGCGGAAGCGAGACGACAAGGTCTTGCGATGGGGTTAGAAGAAGGCAAAGAGGAAGGGAAAAAAATAGGAATAGAGCTAGGGAAAGAGTTAGGAATAGAGCTTGGGAAAGAGTTAGGAAAAGAACTTGGGAAAGAGTTAGGAAAAGAGCTTGGGAAAGAGTTAGGTAAAGAACTTGGCATAGAACAAGGAATAGAACAAGGAATAGAACAAGGAATAGAACAAGGCATACAACTAGAAAAAATGGCGACAGCAATGCGCCTTATTTCGCAAGGTATGGATGTCACGCTCGTTTCAAAAGCGACACTTCTCTCAGAAGAAAGCATATTAAAAGAAATTGTAACACAAGTATAAAAAATGAAACCCCTGACAATGTCAGGGGTTTTCTTATGATTCCGAAGTTTTGCTCCACTGTTTTGGCTTCGTGTTCACCATTAAGTAAATAAATGGTGTATCAAGCATTGTTACGAGCACTTTGATGATGTATGTGCTTAACAAAATATCACCAAACGCTTCTTTTGGGAAAATACCCCATGGAAACCAGGCCGTCATAAGTGTTGTGAATAATAGTGTATCAACGAGTTGACTTACCAAAGTACTACCATTATTTCTGACCCACAAATATTTTCGGTCAGGTAAGCGTTTCTTAATCCATGTAAACACAGCAACATCAAGCTGTTGTGATATTAAGAATGTAGCAAAGCTTGCAGTAAGGAGTGCAGGTAATACACTAAACAGTGATTCTAAGTGCGGTTGTGCCCAATCACTTTCATGTGGTTGAATGTAGAGCGCGAGCTGCATGGTGACTGTGAATGTCAACATAATAAAAAAGCCCATCCATACGGACTTCTTAGCTTCTTTTGAGCCATATTTTTCATTAATTAAATCGGTCGCAAGATAAATTCCTGTGTACATTGCATTACCGAGTGTAGTAACAAAGCCGAGTATTTCGACTGTTTTCGTTACTTGGATATTTACTGCAATCGCACTGAGCGCAATATACGCATACAATCCTTCTTTACCGAAAAATCGGTACGCTAAGTAGATTAATACAAAGTTGGCAAGGGTGAGGATTACCCCAATTAGTTCATTCATTTTCCGAAAACCTCCGTTAGTTTTGTTTACCCAGGATGGTTACGAACTGGGATCTGTATCGAAACAGACTTTCCCATCTTATCATGTTTTCCAAAGTTGTAAAAGGATATACATCAGATTATTTTAAAATATTGTAGTGATAAGTAAACTGCAAGGTCATTATGTTTGAAATCTGTAACTTGCAATCCTTCTATTAAATGAGCTAAAGTAAGAAATGAATGAAAAAAGAGGGATGTGTCAACCAATGGAAAGATATAGTGAAATATTAAAAAAACATCCACGCGAAATTGTATTGTTAAAAGGGAAGCCTTGTTTTTGGTCAAAGTGTACGTTTTGCGATTATATCGCTGATAATACGAGAGACAAAGAAGAAATAATGCGTGTGAATACAGAACTTTTAAATAAAGTAACGGGCAAGTTCGGTGTGCTAGAAGTAATCAATTCAGGTAGTGTGTTTGAATTGCCAAAAGAAACATGGGCACATATACGCCAAGTAGTAGAAGAAAAAGGAATTCACCGCCTATTCTTTGAAGCGCATTGGGGCTTTCACAAACGTTTGCAAGAAGTAAGAGATTATTTCCCATGTGAAGTGTGGTTTAAAATTGGTGTTGAGACGTTTGATAACGACTATCGTGAAAAAGTCCTAATCAAAGGTGCGCCTTTTAAAACACCAGAAGAAGTAGAAGCACTTTATGATTCGGCATGTATTCTCGTCGGTTTAGAAGGACAAACGAAAGAAATGATTGCACGTGATATTGAAATTATCGAGAATCATTTTAAACATGCGACTGTGAATATTTTCATTGAAAATACGACTCCTGTAAAAGCAGATCATGAGTTGATTGCTTGGTTTGAGGATACGTATAGTTATTTAGAGGGGAATCCTAAGATTGAGGTGCTTTGGCATAATACGGATTTAGGGGTCGGGTAAGAAGTATATGAAAAACGAGCTACTAGAAGGATAGAGCTCGTTTTTCATATACGAGCTACAGTTCTTTTTATCTGAATAATACATCTAATTAACCTGTATCATTTAATATTTTTATTTGAAAATAGTCGACAAGAAGGTTAGTAAAATATAATAGTGATAGATGTGTAAATAATTTCACTTGAAAGGAGCTTCATATCGCCTATGAACCTGTGACTTATTCTGTAAAGGAAAGGATCAAAAACTATGTTTAGCTATCAATTATTAGAAGAACAAGATCGGTTGATTTTAACTATTATAGAAAATATAGAGAAGATCGAAATCGTAAAATATGAACTTGACGGTACGTTTGTATCTCCAGGAGTCACTTCGTATTCATTTCAAACAATAGGGAATGTTAATCGCTTAGTTGTACAATTAACGGTACGGAATAATGGCGATGGTCATACGTTGTTGCGCTATCGTTCTTTGTACTATACGAAAACGTATATTCGTAAACATACTACAGTTGATGGTGCATTGAAGATGGAAATGAAGAAATTATGAGTGTATGAATGAATAGGTCTTGTACTATCCACACCAATTCATTTTCTAATGGAAATTTGAAGTATGGGTGTTTGAGAGAGGTATTGATCAAATTTTGCTTTAGCGGATACTCTACCTACCCCACTCCCCCTCCAAAATCCCCATCTCAAAAGAACTCCAATACACATCCCCAACCTTACTAACCTCTCGTAATAATCCTTCTTTTTGAAATCCTACGCTTTCATAACATTTAATAGCGCCCACGTTAAAATCATAAACACCAAGACTAACGCGGTGCAATTTTAGTTCATCAAAGGCAAAGGTGAGAATAGCGTTCATCATCTGTTGGCCAATGCCGTTTCCACGTGTTGAAGGATTGCCTAGTAGTACCCTACAAATACGAGCGGAGCGGTCATTTTGATTTACATACCCCAGTGAAATATGCCCAATCACTTGATCGTCAACAAGTACTTTGAAAATATAAGTGGAAGCCGATTCTGAATTTGCTGTAGCAATATAGGTTGTTAATTGCTCTTCGGTAAGTGGATATGTAAAAGTTGGGCCACTCCACTGCACTAATAATTCAGGTGAAACAAT
>JBOFGC010000148.1:0-3525 GCA_051648945.1 Bacilli bacterium | reverse complement strand
AATTCTGGTTCAGCTGCAAGGTGTAAATATGTACAAAGTATAAGTCCTTCTTGAAAATATTTATATTCTGACGCAATCGGCTCTTTAACTTTTACAATCATTTCTTGTGCCCATGCCTCTTCCGCGGAGTAAACGATACTTGCGCCTACACGCATAAAACTTTCATCGCTATACCCAGAACGTACGCCTGCTCCCGATTGAATCGTCACACTATGCCCATTCGCAACGAGACTTGCTACACCACCCGGCGTAATTGCTACTCTATTTTCATTATTTTTAATTTCTAGTGGTATTCCTATTTTTGTTCGTCTTCTCATGTTTATCGCACTCCCTAAAATCTTTGTCAAATTTTGCATTTATGTGCGCTTGCCTAGGAAATAACGCTTCCTATGAATTCCTTAAAGTTATTCACCTTTTACGATATGCGCAGCACATCTACTTTAAGACAAAAGAAAAACAACAGTTTACACCGAAAAATGCTATGAAAATACAGAGAAGTAAGATGCCTTATTTCATTTACTTTAAACACTCAGAAAAGAAGCACAGCTCTCTCGCCATTATGGCAGATGAGCTGTGCTTATAATTGAACAATTATACGTATTTCTTTAATTCCCAGTCAGTTACTGCTAAACGGTATTCATCCCACTCATCATTTTTCAAATCAATGTACGATTTGAAGATGTGGTGTCCAAACACGCTAACAAAGTAATCTGAAGCATCTTTCGCGATTTCGATTGCTTCACCTAAGTTTGCAGGTAAAGTATCGATGCCACGCGCTAAACGCTCTTCGTTTGTTAATTCAAACAAGTTTTCTTGTTTTTTCTCAGGGTGAACAAGTTGCTCTTCAATCCCTTTAAGACCAGCACCTACTAATGTAGTTAATGCTAAGTATGGATTACATGATGGGTCAGGATTACGAACTTCAACACGTGTTGCCATGCCGCGCGCTTCTGGAATACGAATTAAACAGCTACGGTTTGATGGGCTCCATGCTAAGTAAACAGGTGCTTCGTAACCAGGAACTAAACGCTTATATGAGTTTACAACTGGATTTGTGAATAATGCATTTACGCGTGCATATTTCAAAATACCAGCGATAAATTGGTATGCTTCTTTTGATAAACCTAATTCTGCGTTAGGGTCATAGAATGCATTGCCTTGGTCATTTCCTAATGATAAATGTACGTGCATTCCGCTTCCGTTACGTCCGAAGAATGGTTTTGGCATAAATGTTGCAACATGACCATGTTTAGCTGCGATTGTTTTAACAACCCATTTAAACGTTTGAACGCGGTCAGCCGTTGTAACTAAATCACCGTATTTCCAGTCAATTTCATGTTGACCTTCTGCTACTTCATGGTGTAATGCTTCAACTTCAAATCCGAAAGCATCTAAAGCTTTTACGATTTGACGACGAATTGATTCGCCTTCATCATTTGGTGAAAGATCAAAATATTGACCTTGGTCCGCTTCTTTATTGTCTTTTGTTAAGAAGAAAAATTCTGGTTCTGGTCCACAATATTGTTTAGAGAAACCTGCAGCTTCACAACTTGCAACCATTTTCTTCAATGTAGAACGTGGGTCACCTTCATACGGTGTGCCATTTGGGCGAACAACGTCACAAATTACACGGCAAACGCCTTCTTCGTCCATGATTTTTGGCACGATTGCAAATGTGCTCCAATCTGGATATAAATTCATGTCGCTATCAAAAATCGTTGTGAAACCAGCGATTGAAGAAGAGTCAAACATAACTTCATTGTTTACTACTTTTTCAAATTGGCTAATTGGTAATTCAATGTTTTTAAATTCGCCGAGTAGGCCTGAAAATTGCAAACGGATGTACTCAATGTCGTTTGCTTTAATTTGTTCACGAATACGATCTACATTCATGTCGTCATCCCCCAAAATTTGATGTTAGATTATATGACATCTATTGTCACTAACCTTTACAAATTGAATTATAATACATAATTTTTTAAATTGCACGAATTTTTTACTAAAAATTTATATTTTTATGTATAAATTTACGTATTCTTTCGATTTTTCTTATGAATGCGGTTACAAACGTTCAGTTTTACTTGGAATTCTTCTTATTATTCAATGCTAATCTTCGGTTTTTATCTTTTTAGAAGCAAAAAAGCTGAATTCCGAAGTATTACCATGCACCGGAATTCAGCTTTTTTCTATTAATTGTATGTCAATACCTTTGAAACCACTTGAGATGTATACGTTTCTCCAAGCATTAACAGTTGTAAATATTCTTCGGCTACGTTTTGTTCGATAAACGCATTCTCTAAACGGTGTAACGCTTCTTCTGTACTATCACTTGCAAGCCTAAACGTACCATAATGCATCGGGAAAAATTTCTTTGCTCCGAGTTCGCGAAAGATTTGAACTGCCTCTTCTGGCGTACAATGGTGTTCTTTTAATAATTCTTCTGGGTTGTATGCACCGATTGGTAATAATGCATAGTCAATTGAAAATACTTCGCCTATCTTTTTTAAACTCGGACAGTAAGCTGTATCCCCTGCAAAATAGACTGTTTTTTCCGGAAATTCAATGACCCAACCACCCCAGTGGGAGTTGTTCTTATCAAACATACTTCTTCTACTCCAGTGTTTTGCAGGCACAAAATTAAAGATGATTCCAAAATCGACGAACCGCTCCCACCAATTGCATTCAGTCGTATTTTCATATCCTCTTTTTACAAACCACTGCTCTAATCCAGCTGGTACAAGAAATTTCGTTTCTTTCGGTAGCATTCGAATCGTCATTTCGTCTAAATGATCATAATGACTATGAGAAATACAAACAACATCAATTGGAGGTAAATCATTAAACGAATAGGGTGGTGCTGCAATGGCTTTTACAAATGGCAAATTCCGATTCCAAATCGGATCAAGTAAAATATGTACGCCATGATACGAAATTAACCAAGAGCTATGACCTAACCACGTCATTTGCATATCATGATCTCGGCGTAATATCGCAGCATCTCGTAACGGAAATAGTGTCGCTCCTATACAGTGCGCATGTTTTCTCATATCAAAAAACTCCAATACATCGCGGAAACTATCAAGCAGTGCACGATCTTTTTTGTCTATTTCATTACGAAATTGCTTCCCCACTGTTACACACTCCTCCATAATTACAATCTACACTTCATTGTATTATAGAAAAATTGGGCTTTACCACTTTTATTCTATTTTTAACGCAATTTACAGTTTTCTTAGTAACTTAATATTAATTTTACGCAAAAAGAGATAAGTGCTACTTATCTCTTTTTTGCTTTCGTTTTTTAGCAATGATATGTTTCATTTGTTTCCATAAACTCCACGTGTAAACAGACTCGTGTTTCGCAATTGCCTTTTCTGATTTTAAAAGTTCTTTTTTCAGTGTCTCGATTTCTTTTTGAAGGCCTTTATTTAACTGTGTTGATTTTTTGATTGCGGCGCTTTCTTTCATATATTCTTCATAAAGAACAACTAAGTCTTCATCTTGCTCGGGAATGGTTTGAAGTTT
>JBOFGC010000147.1:0-2880 GCA_051648945.1 Bacilli bacterium | reverse complement strand
AGTACTGTTCTTGAATCAATGGCTGATACAACAGCAAAAGACAAACGCGTTGGGATATTGGCTTTAATCAAGCCAGTAATCACGTTCACACTCGGTCGTTGTGTTGCAACGATGAGATGAATTCCACTCGCTCTTGCTTTTTGTGCCAAGCGAGCAATGCACTCTTCAACATCCGCTGCTGCTTGCATCATTAAGTCAGCAAGCTCATCGATAATGATGACAAGGCGCGGCATCTTTTCATGTACATGACCTGTACGCTCACACCATTCATTATATTTATTCATATCACGTACGCCGCATGAAACAAATTTTTCATACCGATTTTCCATTTCATCAACGGCCCACTTCAATGCTTGTGTTGCAATTTTCACGTCCGTAATAACAGGACAAACTAGATGTGGCATCGCATTATACGGCATTAATTCAACCATTTTCGGATCGATGAGCATAAAACGTACTTCATCTGGTGTCGCTTTAAACATCACACTCATTAATAACGTATTGATGCATACGCTTTTACCTGAGCCAGTAGACCCTGCAATAAGTCCATGTGGCATTCTTTCAATATCGGTAATCATAATCGCTCCCGACAAGTCCATTCCAAGCGCTAACGTCAACTTGGATGGATGTTGAATGAAACTAGGGTCGCGAATAATGTCTTTTAAAACGACAGGTCGTGATGTACGATTCGGTATTTCGATACCGACTGTGTTCTTACCTGGAATTGGTGCTTCGATACGGATATCTCGCGCTGAAAGATGCAACTTCAAATCATCAGCCAACGACGTAATTTTATTTACTTTGACACCCATCTCTGGTAACAATTCAAAACGAGTCACAGTCGGACCTTCTGTTACTGCAACAACCTCTGCATTTACTCCAAATGTTTTCAATGTAACGTTTAATACGCGACGTTGTTCATTCATCCATTCCTCATCTGGAACATGCTTATGTTCTAGGCTTCTGAGCAGATGGGTAGGTGGCAGTTTCGGTTGATGCGCCTGTCTCTCTAATAAAACGCGGTCTTTATGAAACATCATCACATTTACTGGCGGGCGATTTTTTCTCGCATCATACGCAGGTTTCACAACGTCGTGTTTTGTTCCGTCATCCTCTCGTTGCATTTGAGGAAGGTCTTTCTTTTCTGCTTGAACATTATCCTCTACGCATTCCTGTTTTGTATGTTCTATTGTTGTACTGTTTTCAACATCTATTTGCTCGACTTTTACTGGTACACAATCTTCAACAGTAGTGATCGGATGGTATTCGGTTTCAACCGTTTCACTTGCCACGTGCTCATGGATTTCGTCTTGAAAGTCATCCTGTTGCATGATGCGGTCTTCTATTTCTTCTTCCGGTGTCTCTTGAAGTGCCATTTCGACTTCTTGCATTTGTTGTTCTGTACTTTCAACGATGTTCTCTTGTTCATTTGCTGAGATTTCGACTTCTTGCACAGCTATTTCTTGGGAAATATTGTCGACTTCTTGTTGCTCTACTGCCTCTGGTGCAAACGGAATTGCTGTTCGTTCTTTTTCACGTAATTGTACAGTCGGCTGAATAGGTACTGTATTTTGGACAGTTATATACTCATCAGTTTTCGGCGTAATAATACCATGAACGGACGAAACAAAAGGCGTCGGTTGGAATTTTTTCGTTCTCGAAGTATATTCACGCTTCTTTTTTTCCTTCGCTTCTTCTACACGATTTCGTCTCGTTTCTTCTACTGATGTATTTCGCTCTTTTGGTACGTTTGCTTCAACGGTAGGCTTTCGTTCAAGATGATTTTGTTCATTCCTCACCGTATGTTGCTCATTTTTATGTTCATTGTATGTAGGCTGTTTATTTATTGGCGCTTCATTTTGTACATTTTTATATGGAGTCATTTTCTCAAAAATCATTTTAACTGCTTTCGTTTGAGAAACTTGAGCATACTGTGCAACGCGTTCTTTATTACTCTCTATGAGTTGCTCGCGTTGTCTTTGCTCAGCTGTTTTTGGTTGGTCACTATCAAATTTGGAGAAGTAACGTTTCGTCCAGTCGCTCATCTTAATCCCCCTTATCTTTCTCTACTCCATTCTACTATATTTTCACGTTTGTTTGGAAAAAAATTGCGTATTACGCCTCTATTTCATATAAAAATCCCACATCCACACTATTTTTTGTTCATATTACACTTTCTACGTCAAGAATATTAAAAAAACTGCCTTTCACGAATTAACTTCATGAAAGACAGTTTTATTATTTCTTTTTCCCAAGTATAAACATCGGTTCTAATTCATCATCTTCATAGATGAAAGAGAGCGCCGTAATCGGCACTGTTCCTTCCATGAAAAAGCGTGTTGCTAACTGTGCTAAAACATCATAGCCTTTGTCATTGTTCAACTCAGCGACAATGAGTACATCTTGATGAGGAATGCTTACTGCTGTTGTTCCCACAAAATCGGCAGTTAACGTTTTTATAAAACTCGTATTTAAAAGTTTACTCGCATCATAACCATCGCGTGCACTAACAAAATAAAATACATTTCCTGCAACTTCATCTTTACGATAACGATAATCAAGACCTCGCAAAGAAAATGCGGCCATCTGGATAAGCTCTTCTTTTGACTTTTCCATTTTCGATAAATCAGTTTCTGTCACTAACTTATATGTACTTCCAAAATCTTGCGCGTAAAATATTCTCGTTTCCGCTGTATGCTCATCAAACACTAAGATCTCGCCGTTTGTCGTTGTTGGAAACGAATGTGCTTTAAGTACCGGATAAAATGTATTTGATTGTTGCTGTTCATTCATACTTCGCAACGACTCTTTTAAATAATAAACAATATCTGTAACGAAGACTTCGCCTTTTTGATTGTACTTAGCTAGCGACTTACTGAT
>JBOFGC010000146.1:0-6130 GCA_051648945.1 Bacilli bacterium | reverse complement strand
CAGTTAAACGCCCTTCTACTTCAACATTGAATATAAAATAGCGATTTTGAACATCCAAACAAGGTGGGTTGGAATTTAAATGTACGCGCATCGTTTGCAGTTCTTCTGCATTAAACGCATATTCTCTAGAACTACCCAGTTGTTCAATCCCTCGCTCATCTGTATGAAAATGAAACAAATGAATTGCATCTGCTCTTACATACTGATTTAATAAGGAAATGAAATTAAACCATACGTTTGGCATATGTGCATAATCCACTTTTTTAAGTAAATCTAATAAATTTACTTTATAGTATAAAAGTTGCTCAGACGTTTCCATTGGTTTCATTTTTTACACCCGCTTATTTTAGTCGAAAAGTTTTTGATATTCTCATTATACCACCGTTAGGAAAAAATGCCTATTTGTTTAGTAGTAAATATTACACCTTTATTTCTATACGTTCGTTTTATTTTGAATTTTTAAATTAAAATGGCCACTATCGTAGCGGAAACGTAAGTTCAGAAGATTATTTTACGATTATTCAGAATAGTTAATTTACATTAACTCTACAATTATAACGCATCCGTTTTCCCTTTGCATTATTATGTTCAAAAACCATTTACATTGATTTTTACGTTTACTTGACAATTATTCAAATTAAGCATATACTATTCCTTGTGTAAAAAAGGGCAGCCTGCGTGGAAGACATTGTCTGTTGATTTTATTCCTCTAGAGCGCTATAGTTCGAGGTGTATCGTGTAACTCCCTGCTGCTGGAGCGAGGATACATGAAAATAAAATCACCCAATGGTATGATTTCACAACTGTTTTGTTTTTTACAACAAACAAAATATCGGAGGACACAACTCATGTCACGTTATACAGGTCCAAGTTGGAAACTTTCTCGCCGTTTAGGCATCTCATTAAGTGGTACAGGTAAAGAATTAGAAAAGCGTCCTTACGCTCCAGGACAACATGGTCCTAACCAACGTAAGAAACTTTCTGAGTACGGCTTACAATTACAAGAAAAACAAAAATTACGTCACACTTACGGCGTAAACGAGCGTCAATTCCGTCGCACGTTTGACATCGCTGGTAAAATGACTGGTAAACATGGTGAGAACTTCATGATCTTACTTGAGTCTCGTTTAGACAACTTAGTTTACCGTTTAGGTTTTGCTCGCACGCGTCGTGCAGCACGCCAATTAGTTAACCATGGTCACATCTTAGTTGATGGCAGCCGCGTAGATATCCCATCTTACCGCGTTCGTCCTGGTCAAACAATCACTCTTCGCGAAAAATCATTAAACTTAGCTATCGTTAAAGAAGCTATGGAAGTGAACAATTTCGTACCTGAGTACCTTACTTTAGACGAAAACAAAAAAGAAGCTACATTCAACCGCTTACCAGAGCGTTCTGAATTACACGCTGAAATCAACGAAGCTTTAATCGTAGAGTTCTACTCACGTTAATCCTTCGAAAATCGCTTGCCTTGTGCAAGCGATTTTTTTTGTTCTTGGATTTGTTGGTTGAGTAAGTGGTAACTAAATTTTTTTATCGATATGTTTTACTCGTTTATCGATATGTTCTACCTCTTTATCGATATGTTCTGCTCGTTTATCGATATCTTCTACTCGTTTATCGATATGTTCTGTTGGTTTATCGATATCTTCTACTCGTTTATCGATACGTTCTGCTCGTTTATCGATATCTTCTGCCCTTTTATCGATATGTTCTGCTCGTTTATCGATATCTTCTGCCCTTTTATCGATACGTCCCACCCGTTTATCGATATCTTCTACCCTTTTATCGATATGTCCCACCCGTTTATCGATATCTTCCTACGCTTTATCGATACGTTCCACCCGTTTATCGATACGTCCCTACGTTTTATCGATATCTTCTACCCTGATAGCCCCCTCAACAATACGTTCTAAAACGTATTGTCGTGACATCCGATCACCGACACATGTCCAGACATTAACAACGCTATATTTTCGTGCTTTCCATAACATCCCCCACATCAAAAAAGATGAATTTGACCGAAATCAAATTCACCTCTCAATATAAATATAGTCTTATCGCTTAATCATACTGTATTTCTTCTTACCACGACGAACGACTAAGAACTTTTCATCAATAAAAAAGTCTGCATTTACGACAGTGTTTACTTCGGTTGTACGCTCTCCATTTAAGTAAACCGCACCATTGCTCACATCTTCACGCGCTTGACGTTTTGACGGTGAAACGCCTGCTTCAACAAGAAGATCAACGAGCGGTTGCTCTGATTCTGTCATCGTAAAGCTCGGCACATCTTTAAAGCTCGATTCAATTTCAGCGCCTGTAAGAGAAGTAATGTCGCCACTAAATAATGCTTGTGTAATGCGTAATGCTGAAGCTAATGCTTCTTCGCCGTGTACAAGGCGTGTAACTTCTTCAGCAAGTGTACGTTGTGCTGCACGTTCATGTGGTGCTTCAGCAAGTGCTGTTTCTAATTCAGAAATTGCACTTTCGCTTAAGAATGTGAAGAATTTCAAGTATTTCACAACGTCGCGATCGTCTGTATTTACCCAGAATTGGTAGAATTCATACGGCGTTGTTTTTTCTGGATTTAACCAAACTGCTCCGCCTTCTGTTTTACCAAACTTTGTGCCGTCTGCTTTCGTTACGAGTGGTACTGTTAAGCCGAATGCTTTCGCGTTCTCTTCTGATTTACGAATTAATTCCAATCCAGCTGTAATATTTCCCCACTGATCACTTCCACCAATTTGAAGTGTACAGTTATGATCTTTGTATAGACGAAGGAAGTCGTACGATTGTAAAATCATGTAACTAAATTCTGTAAACGAAATACCAGAATCTAAACGTGAGCTCACTGAGTCTTTTGCTAACATGTAGTTCAGACCAAAGTTTTTCCCAACATCACGTAGAAAAGTAATCACATCTAAATTGCCTGTCCAGTCGTAGTTGTTTACCATCGTTGCCGCATTGTTTCCTTCAAAAGAAAGAAACGGCGTTAACTGACTGCGAATGCTTTCACTAAAGTATTTGACTGTGTCGACTGTGTTTAGTGTGCGCTCTGCTTTTTTACCTGACGGGTCACCAATCATTCCTGGTGCCCCACCAACTAATGGGAACGGTTTATGCCCTGCTTGTTGAAATCGTTTCAACATTAAAATTGGTAGCAAATGACCGATATGAAGACTGTCACCTGTTGGGTCAAATCCGCAGTATAATCCAACTTGCTCTTTTCCTAATACTTCTCGTAAACCTGTTTCATCTGTCATGTCATTGATAAGACCGCGCCATGATAACTCTTTTAAAATATCCATTCTACATTCCTCCTAAAAAATAAAAAAATCCCTATACTTTTCTTTTACAGAAAAGTATAGGGACGATTGGTTATAAAATCGCGGTACCACCCTACTTGTAGTTACATAAACTACCAGCTTCATTAGATAACGACCAATTCAAATTGACCGTGATAAATTTCATCATGCTCGAAGAACGTAATTCAGTTATTCTGTATCGACTAGTTTGCACCAAACACTAGCTCTCTAACACTTACTTACAAATAACCTACTTCAATCTCTCATCGCTCATTATTTTGTTTGTTTATTTATATCACAAAACAAAATGATACGTCAACACTTCTTAGTCTTCTAATGTCGAGAGATCACCTGTTGCTAAATTTAATTCCCACGCTTTTAGCACACGACGCATGATTTTACCACTACGTGTTTTTGGCAACTTATCTTTAAATTCAATTTCACGCGGTGCTGAGTGTGCAGCCAATCCTAATTTCACAAATTGGCGAATTTCTTCTTTTAATTCATCGCTTGCTTCGAATCCTTCACGAAGTGCGATAAATGCTTTAATAATCTCGCCACGAACAGGGTCTGGAATACCAATTACACCAGCTTCTGCTACAGCGGGATGTTCAACCAATTTACTTTCTACTTCAAATGGACCAACGCGCTCACCCGCTGTCATGATTACATCGTCTACGCGGCCTTGGAACCAAAAATAACCATCTTCGTCCATGTAAGCACTATCGCCTGAGACATACCAGTCTCCTTGTGGCATGAAGTACGATTGATATTTTGCATCATTGTTCCATACAGCGCGCATCATAGATGGCCAGCCCTTTTTAAGTGCTAAGTTCCCCATCGTATTGGGTGGTAATTCATTTCCTTGGTTGTCAACAATTGCTGCAATCGTTCCTGGGAACGGTTTGCCCATTGAGCCAAGTCGAATGTCCATTGTCGGGAAGTTAACAATCATATGACCGCCCGTTTCCGTCATCCACCACGTATCATGAATACGTAAGTCGAAAACTTTAGAACCCCAACGAATAACTTCTGGATTTAAAGGTTCGCCTACAGATAAAATGTGACGCAAAGTGCTTAGATTGTACTTTTCAAGTGGCGCATCACCTGCACCCATTAACATGCGGAACGCTGTCGGAGCAGAGTACCACACTGTTACACCATAACGTTCAATCGTTTCATACCACGTTTCCGGATTAAAACGGCCACCTAACACAACATTTGTTGCGCCATTCAACCAAGGTCCGAAAATACCGTAACTCGTACCAGTTACCCAACCTGGGTCTGCTGTACACCAATATACGTCCGTTTCTTGTAAATCAAGTACCCATTTACTACTTTGATAGTGTTGGATCATGGCATTATGTACGTGAAGGACACCTTTTGGTTTGCCTGTCGAACCTGATGTGTAGTGGAGAATTAACCCATCTTCACGACCAACCCACTCTATTGATAGTTCATCACTTGCTTTGGAATATTGTTTATTGAAATCAATAATTTTGTCTGTTTCTTCGATGTCTGTGCCTACTAATACGATATGCTTAAGTTCTGGAAGTTCATCTAGAGGAATTCTTGGTAATAAAGCTGGAGTTGTTACAATTACTTTTGCTGCACTGTCTTCTAAGCGGTCTTTCACTGCGGCTTCCATAAAAGCTTCGAAAAGTGGACCGACAATGGCACCTAGTTTCACCGCACCGAGTAAGCTCCAATACAATTCTGGTGAACGTGGCATAAAGATAAACACACGATCTCCTTTTTCTACGTTAGCGAGTGTTTTTAAAACATTTGCAGCACGGTTCGACGCACGTTTAATATCTAAAAACGTGTATTTTTCTTCGCGTGTTGCATCTTTGTAGATGAGGGCCACTTTATTTTTTCGTGCACCCAACGTATGACGGTCAATTGCTTCATACGCAATGTTCACTTGACCTGTTTCATACCAACTAAATTCCTTCTCAACATCTTGCCAATTAAAACTACCATACGTCTCTTCATACGTTCCCATGTTGAAAATACCGGGAACGCTAGGAAGCGCTTCCAATTTCATAAACTCATCCCCTTTGCTCCGTAACTATTTCAAATATATCACAGTTCACAAAAAATTCAAAATTAATTTTTTGTTCATTCTTTTCACTCTATTTATGCGATTTATTGCGCAATTCATGTATAATGTGTGTAAATACTCTGGCTTTTCTAAACCTTAAAGTAGGTGAACAAATGGACCATAAAAAGCAATATTTTCAAAAAGAAATTCCATGTAGTACTGGACCCATCATTATTGAAGGACCTGTACCAAGTCATGTAATTTCAAACTATACCTTTCATACAGGTTTGTGCGCTTTTCGGCCACCTCAAGAACAACAACGCGCCATTGAAGAGATTGCCGATTTACCTGAAGGACGGATTATTATCGCACGCCAAGGAAGTTCCATTATTGGGTATGTCACCTTTCTCTATCCAGACCCGCTTGAGCGCTGGAGTGAGGCCAAAATGGAAAATCTCATTGAACTTGGCGCAATAGAAGTCGCGGCTCCTGTGCGCGGTCATTATGTAGGAAGTGAACTGCTCCAACTCGCAATGCAAGATGACTTCATGGAAAACTACATTATCATTACAACCGAGTATTATTGGCACTGGGATTTAAAAGGTACAGGTCTTGATGTGTGGAAATACCGCGATATGATGGAAAAAATGATGGAATCCGGTGGGCTTAAATGGTATGCAACCGATGATCCTGAAATTTGCTCGCATCCTGCAAATTGTTTAATGGCTAAAATAGGGGCAAACGTCGATCAAGAGAGTGTGTTACGGTTTGATGCGAT
>JBOFGC010000145.1:0-1427 GCA_051648945.1 Bacilli bacterium | reverse complement strand
TGCTTATCTTTAAAGAAACAAATTCCTTTGATTATAGCGACATTTTTGCAAGCGTTGAAAATGGTACGTTGTCAGGTGCAACATTGACGACAGCGGCGATTTTACTTTTCATCGGGGCAGTAGGAAAAAGTGGTCAGTTCCCGCTTCATACGTGGTTACCGGATGCGATGGAAGGTCCGACTCCTGTTTCTGCGCTTATTCATGCGGCGACAATGGTTGCAGCAGGCGTATACATGGTCGGCTCACTCTATCCGATTTTTGAAGGCTCTCCAACTGCGATGACCGTCATTGCTACAATCGGTGCAATCACAGCCATTGGTGCAGCAACAATTGGCGTAACGCAAACAGACATAAAACGAATTCTCGCATTTTCAACCGTGAGTCAGCTCGGTTTCATGGTGATGGCACTCGGTGTAGGTGGATACGTTGCAGCGCTTTTTCATCTCGTTACGCATGCTTTTTTCAAAGCGTTATTATTTCTTGGAAGCGGTAGTGTCATTCATGCAACAGGCACACAAAACATCGAAGAAATGGGTGGATTGCGTCATAAGTTACCCTTTACTACGCCACTCTTTTTAATCGGTACACTCGCATTAACGGGAATGCCATTTCTTGCAGGGTTCTACTCGAAAGACGCGATTTTAGCAAGTGCACTTGATCACGGACACACAGTGTTGTTTGTTGTAGCACTTATTGCAGCGTTTTTCACAGCGTTTTATATGTTCCGTCTTTTCTTTCTCGTTTTCACAGGGGAAAGTCGTTCAACCAACAACAATGTACACGAATCCGACATGTGGATGATTGCTCCGATGAGCGTTTTAGCTGTGTTAAGCATTTGTGCAGGGTGGTTCGGCTCGTGGTTTGAGAAATTATTACTTACAGACGCACCGTGGGCAAGTGGTGCGCATCATGGGGGCATGCTCGTACCAGGACTTGCAACACTCGCTTTCGTTCTCGGTACAACGGTAGCATACTTGATTTACAACAAAAAAATGTTCGATCGTCACAACATCGCAAAGGGGTTTGGTGTGTTGTATAAATGGTCGTTCAACAAATATTATCTTGATGAAATCTATGCCGCAACGTTTGTAGCAGGTACAGTTGCAATCGGTAATTTATTTGGTGTAATTGAAAACAAAGTCGTCAATGGTTTTGAAACGTTTACAGTCGGTGTTGTAGAACGCGGGCGCAATACGGTTGTTCGTTTACAAAATGGTAACGTGCAAGTGTATGACATCATCGCTGTGTTTGGCGTCGCATTCGCACTGTTTATCGCATTATGGTTAGGAGGAGGAATTCAATGAGTGCAACGTACATTTTAATGTTGTGGGTATTTTCACCACTTCTCCTTCTGCTTGGTAGTTTCTTTATTAAAAAAGAAAATGTGTCATCACTCTATACGTACGCGCGAATGTTTGTTTGGATAC
>JBOFGC010000144.1:0-2741 GCA_051648945.1 Bacilli bacterium | reverse complement strand
AATAACGGTGACAATTCCATCGTTGCCAAAACATGTTTATGCGCTTGTTCATTTGATTGATGACTTGCAATGAAATATTTCGCAGCAAGTGGTTGTAATCGATACGCCGCATATGCTGCAACACTTACGATAAAACCATCCAGAACAACCGGAATTTTCCGTTTCGCACAACCGAGCATAAAACCAACCATCGCACACATTTCTAATCCACCAAATGTTTGCAGTGCACCATATACGTCCGTCGCTTTTATATCGTGTTTTTGTTGTGCTGTTTGTAATACTTTTTGTTTATGTAATAACGCCTCACCATGGACGCCCGTACCATGTCCTGTTAGACCGACTACATCTTGTCCTGTTAAAACTGCGAATAATATCGAACTTGTCGCCGTATTTCCGATGCCCATTTCACCAGGAATTACAATTTCATACCCATTCTTTTCAGCATGTTCACTCATTTCTATGCCGACGAAAATGGCTTGTTGTAGCTCTTCTTCTGTTAATGCTTTTTCTTCAGAAAAGCTGCGCGTTCCTAATCTTACTTTTTTATGAAAAATACTACTTTCTTTCGACAAATCAGCTGCAACACCAACATCTACACAATGTAACTCTGCACCAAATGCACGTGAAAGAACATTAATTGCTGCACCACCTTGGATAAAGTTATATACCATTTGTTCTGTCACAGCTTTCGGAAAGGCACTTACACCTTCATCCGCAATCCCATGATCTCCTGCAAATAAATATACAGCCTTTTTTGTACTCACAGGTGCAACAACACCACGAATACCAGATAGTTGCTTAACAATTTCCTCAAGTTTTCCGAGGCTCCCGATTGGTTTTGTTAATTGATTTAATTTCTGCTCACACTGTGTCATGGCAATCTCGTCAAGGGGTGTGATTTCTTGTAATAATTCTTCTAAAAAGTTCATTATTCTCAATTCCTCTCATTCTTGTTTTTTATCTTCTCTCACATTATATAGCAAGTCGGGGATTTGTTGTATTAAAAACCGGAATGTTCTCTATATTTGGTGGAAGAAATCTGTATTTGCAGTTGTATCCTTGGTCTGTAATTCTTGCCTCATCTTGTGTACATTTTCCTTCTACTTGCGTAACATTGCATATCATTTAACCTGCCTTGTCTACAAATCTACCAACAAAATCCTACATCCACATCAAAAACAAAAAAACACGCCTCATTCTCTAAAAAACAAAGAACAAGACGTGTACCCTATTATTTCACATAAGATAATGCCGCTTCGAAATCCATTTGTAAGTCATTTGCATCTTCAACACCAACACTAATCCGTAAAAGACCATCTGCAATACCACGCTCGTGACGTTCTTGCTTCGACATGCTTGCGTGACTCATGCGGGCAGGGTAAGAAAGAATAGTTTCTACTGCACCTAAACTAACAGCAAACACACCTAATTTCACATTTTCTACAAAAGTGCGCACTGCTTGTTCATTTTCAAGGAGAATACTAAAACATGCACCGCCTCCATTAGCTTGTCCAGCGTGTATTTCTCTTCCTTTATGATGTGCAACGGTCGGATAGTAGACATCTTTTACTTTTGGATGCGCTAAAAACCAAGCGACGAGATGTTCCGCTGTTTGTTGTCCACGGTCCATACGTAGCGCTAATGTTTTCAAACCACGCATGACGAGAAAACACTCGTCTGGAGATAAAACGCCCCCCATTGTATTTTGCATAAAACCGATGCGTTTTGCTAAATAATCACTACTTACGACGACAAGACCACTTATTGAATCGCTATGACCGCCAATAAATTTTGTTGCACTATGAATGACGATATCCGCTCCGAGATTTAACGGTTGTTGCAAATACGGTGTCATAAACGTATTGTCTACAGCAACAATGGCTTCATGTTTTTTTGCAAGTTCACAAATCGCACGTAAATCTGCAACAGCGAGAAGTGGGTTACTCGGTGTTTCAACATAAATCATTTTTGTATTAGCTTGAATTGCTGCTTCAACTTCCGCAATATCAGTCATATCAACGAATGTGTATTGAATGCCATAGTCACCTAGTAATTTCGTTACGAGGCGAAACGTGCCGCCATACACATCGGCAGGAACAATAACATGTTCACCTTGCTTTAATGTAAGTAATGTTGCTGCTATTGCCGCCATACCTGACGCAAAGGCAAAACCTTGTACACCATTTTCTAGCTGTGCAATATGTTGTTCTAATGCATCACGTGTCGGATTACTGCTTCGTGCATAATCCCATGTACCATAATTGTTCCAATCAAACTGATGGAACGTTGATGTATGATGCACAGGTACAGAAACTGCACCTGTATGTTGATCTACACTATGTGCATGATGCACTAGCTGTGTTGCAAACTGTTGTGTCTGTATATTTGAATTAGACATAGAATCACCCTTTCATTTGTACAAATGCATTTTTAAGGTCTTCAATTAAGTCGCTCGCATCCTCAATTCCGACTGAGAAACGGAGCAGAGTATTGCAAACGCCAATACTTACACGTATTTCGTATGGAATGTCCATATGTGTTTGTGTAGCTGGATACGTAATGAAACTTTCAACTCCACCTAAACTCTCCGCAAAAGTAATGAGTTCAATATTTTGTAAGAAAGGATTAATCCAGTCTTCTGTTTGGAGACGAAAACTTAGCATTCCTCCACGACCTGTATATAAAACATCCGTAACTTCAGGCTGTTCATTTAACCATGCAGCAATAATTTTGGCATTTTC
>JBOFGC010000143.1:0-2660 GCA_051648945.1 Bacilli bacterium | reverse complement strand
TAACTGCTCTAATAGTACCGCTACTTTTTGCTCATCCATAATGAGTCACACCTTTCTACTTTGTAAAGTAATTGTAAAAAATCGAAAAA
This sequence comes from Bacilli bacterium, assembly GCA_051648945.1. GTDB lineage: Bacteria > Bacillota > Bacilli > JBOFGC01 > JBOFGC01 > JBOFGC01. The sequence continues at coordinate 2,571 of JBOFGC010000143.1, read as the reverse complement.
TAATAACTATTTACAAAAAAAGCCTTTACAATCAATCCTTTCTATTGCATAGTATTAACTATAATAAATGAATATAGAGATAGATTCTTCATAGGATAATTGTAACAATACAAATTCTTTTTCGCTATTATTTTGTGAAGGGATTGGAGATTATGATGAAAATTGCACAGGCAGGAAATATCATTGAATTCAAAGATGGGATCCAGGGAATTGTTCAAAAAGTAAATAAAAACTCCGTGATTGTTGATATTACTTGTTCGAACAATTTTAATGACCTTGATATGGAGCCACTAACAGTTGTAAATCATAAAAACTATCAGATTATTAAAGAAGCAATTCAATAGTGTTACCCTTTAATGAAAGGGGTTTCATCAAAAACCTATGACATATTCTATGCATAGGTTTTTTTGTATTCCATTTCCAAAGTATATTTACATTTACCACAATTGTGTTATGATAATTTTGTAAATTAAAAAAACGAGGAAGTTGTTATGTCTGATCAACTGTTCGCCCTTATCAATCCAATATCTGAACTTTTTACAGTTTCCCCATCAACCGTACGTACACCGTTTAGTCTTTCACCAGTTTTTACAATAGTATCGATAAACATATTTGTTATACTGTTCACTCAGTTTGTTTACTTTTACATTATTGAAAAACTAGCAACAATAGACGCAAACACAAAATCATTAATCTATTTCTTTATACTAACAGTAGATACAATTTTCACACTCAAAATACAAGAAATATCAAATGATGGTCTGCAATTTAACCTAACACTTCTCATTTTGATGCTCGCCATTATTTATTCGAGCCATTTATATGTGTTAATCGGTGTGTTTGCAGTACAAGCCTTTCTTCGCTATTTTATGGAAGAAGCATACCTCTTCGCTAGCCTTCTTGAAGGTATAACAATTATCGTAATCGGGCTAATTCTCATTACTTTTGGAAAAACATTGTTACAGCGTGAGCGAAGTTTTTATGTATGGCTAATCATCGTCGTCATGCCAACCTTAACGTTTGCAATTAGTCATTTGAATTTACTTGATATACTAACGACAACCGAGTATGCACTACTTCTAGGAATCTTTCTTTTTATTCACTGGTTAATTATTATGCTTACAGATGCTATGCGAGATAAGCAAATTTTTTATGCTAAAGTTGGTGAAATAGAAAAGCAACAACTCGTCTCTGGTTTAGCTGCTAGTATTGCTCATGAAATTCGTAATCCTCTTACGATGAGTAAAGGATTTATGCAATTAATTAAAATTGACCTACCAAGTGACCACCCACATCTTTCCTATGTAGATCAAGCACTCATTGGAATCGATAAAGCAAATGAAGTAATTACGGATTTTTTAACTTTTGCTCGTCCAGAAATTGAGCGCACACATCCAACTCAGATTACTAGCTTTATGAAATCGGTCGTTTCTTTTATAAATCCTTATGCGAGTTATCACGGCATTGATATTTATTATAAAAGCCATGTCAATGATGACGTGTATATAACTTGTAGTGAGCAACGTCTTACACAATGCTTAATCAATGTGATGAAAAATGGGATTGAAGCTATGGATGAAGGTAAAAAACTGTCCATCATCGTTCAAAATGAACGCGATTATGTCGTAATCGAAATTATTGATGAAGGTTGTGGTATGACTACAGAACAAGTCGACCGTCTCGGCACTCCCTTTTACACAACAAAGGAGCGCGGTACAGGACTTGGTATTATGGTCGTAACAAGCTTACTTACTGCGATGAATGCTCGCTTTCAAGTTCACTCTACACTAGGAAAAGGCACAACTTTTAGAATTCTTTTTCCAATTACTGAAGTCGCAATGCCCGAGCAACAAACAGATAGTATTGAAACGAAACACATCGATTAGCGATGTGTTTTTTTTGTAAATTTCATTAAATGTGTATAAATATTGCAAAAATGTTATACAACCGCAAACTAATCAGTTGATAAATTGTTCACATTCAACTACAATACAGTTGAAATAAGAAAATTCACAGGAGGTTAAATACTTTGAACTTTTTGACAAAATTTAGTTTAAAAAACTCTATTGCAGTATTCATCATCTCTTTTCTCGTCATCTTAGCAGGTACATTCTCATTCCAAAAACTTAAAGTCGAACTTCTACCGAACATTGAGTTTCCTGTTTTGACAATTCAAGCGGTCTATCCAGGCGCAAGTCCAGATGACGTAAAAGAACTCGTAACTGACGACCTCGAAAGTGCTCTTAAAGGTATTGAAGGCGTTAAATCCATGAGTTCAAGTAGCTATGAAAGTTTTGCTGTAATTTCTTTAGAACTTCCATTCGAAGCTGATATGGATAAAGTAGAACAGCAAGCAAATGCAATTCTAAAGGAAACAAAATTACCAGAAACAGTTTCGACCGAAATAAGTCGCTTCTCTTTTGGCGCATTTCCAATCTACAACATTTCATTATTCGCAGAGAACAACCCCTCTTTTGAATCATTTGTAAACGAAACACTCATTCCTGAATTGAATAAAATTCCTGGAATCAACTCTGTCGGTGTGAGTGGTGTGAGAGAAGAAATTCTTGA
>JBOFGC010000142.1:0-4599 GCA_051648945.1 Bacilli bacterium | reverse complement strand
TCCGCTCCCTCCGGGTTCGGCGGTTCGAATCCGTCCCCCACCACCATTTTGGGCTATCGCCAAGCGGTAAGGCAACGGACTTTGACTCCGTCATTCGTTGGTTCGATTCCAGCTAGCCCAGCCATTTTTGAGCCATTAGCTCAGTTGGTAGAGCATCTGACTTTTAATCAGAGGGTCGAAGGTTCGAATCCTTCATGGCTCACTAAAGATAAAATCCTAACAAATTAATTTTTGTTAGGATTTTTTTGTTGCAAAAATTTTGATTTCATCATAATATGAACATATGAACAAGTATTCATATAAAGAGGAGATGATAAAATGAATACAACAGAGAAAGTTAGTGCATGTTGTGATAAAGATGTGATTCATGAAGAGGCAGTGAAACGTGCGATTGAAAGCCAAGAAGAACGAAAAGTGATTGAAGATACAGCAGCGTTATTTAAAGCGATGGGCGATCCGACAAGATTGAGTATCGTGACGTTACTCAAAAAAGGAGAACTGTGCGTTTGTGATATTGCTTATGCTTTAAATATGACACAATCCGCTATTTCACATCAATTAAAAGTATTAACAGGTATACACATCACAAAGAAAAGAAAAGAAGGAAAAGTTGTTTACTACTCTATTCACGATTCGCACGTTGAACAAATTGTACATCAAGCGATTTCTCATATTGTTAATGGATAATAAACGTTGAAACTACAAATTTAAAGTAGAGAGAAGGAACTGGCATGGAGAACGCGTCAAAAAAATGTGAATTTATCATTGAAAATTTAACGTGTGCACATTGTGCGGGGAAAATAGAAAGTGAAATTGCAAATTTTCCAGGTGTTGAAAGTGCAACGTTAAACTTTGTATCCAAAAAAGTGAATGTCCTTTCAACAATCGAAGAAGACAAACTATACACTGAGCTATCCATTCTTGTAGATAAAATAGAACCAGGTGTTGTATTGAAAAATAAAGTAGATGTAAAAAAATCAGAAGGCACAAATAAAAATGACTTTCTAATAAAAAAAGGAACGCCAATTTTACTAAGTATTCTTTTGCTCATTGTGGCAATGAACATGAGTGGTGGTTTATCCCTTGGATTGTATGTGCTTTCTTATTTTATTGTTGCGACACCCGTACTCATAAGAGCATGGCGTACGATTACGAACGGCTCATTTTTTGATGAAAACACTTTGATGGGCATCGCAACAATCGGTGCTTTTGCAATTGGTGAATACTCGGAAGCTGTGGCGGTAATCTTATTTTATTCGGTAGGAGAAATTTTACAATCAATTGCAGTACAGTCATCACGTGCATCGATTGAAAACTTATTATCTCTAAAAGCAGAAATCGCGACAGTTGTGGTTGGTGATACAACAAAACAAGTCGAACCACAAAGTATCGCAGTTGGAACAATTGTACGTGTAAAAGCAGGTGAAAGAGTGCCTTTAGACGGTATTGTCATTCGTGGTGAATCGACAATAGATACAAGTGCAATTACGGGTGAATCACTTCCAGTAGATATCGGAATTGAAAGCGAAGTACTATCTGGTACAATCAACATGAGTGCAACATTTGATATGAAAGTAACAAAAGTAGCGGACGAATCTATGGTTGCTAAAATACTGGAAAGTGTGGAAGAAGCAAGTAATAAAAAAGCAAAAACAGAAGCATTTATCACACAGTTTGCGAAGTATTACACGCCAGCAGTTGTAGGAATTGCAGCGATAGTTGCAGTGATTCCACCATTACTTTTCGGTCAAAGTTTTGAAGAGTGGCTTTATCGTGCGCTGATTTTCCTCGTAATCTCGTGTCCGTGTGCACTTGTTATTTCAATCCCACTCACATACTTCGGTGGAATTGGTGGTGCATCAAAACGAGGCGTTCTTTTAAAAGGTGGAAATGTTTTAGAAGGTATGGAAAAAATTAAAACAATCATTTTTGATAAAACAGGAACTTTAACCACAGGAAAGTTTGTTGTTGATAAAATCGTTACGCACGGTGAAACAACGGAGAATCGACTTTTAGAGTTGGCAGCAGTTATCGAATCCCACTCGAATCATCCCATTGCGAAAAGCATCGTGAAAGCTTACAAAGAAGACGTGAAAAACGTAAATGTAGATGAAGTAAGGGAAATCGCAGGATTTGGGCTAACAGGCGTTTACCAAGACAAAGCATTAGCAGTTGGAAATAGAAAACACATGCTTGCTCTAGGGATAGAAGTACATGCTGTTCACTCCGCACATAGCATTGTGTATGTCGCGTACGATAACATATGGCTAGGTTACATTGAAGTAAAAGACGAAGTGAAAAAAGAAGCAAAAGAGGCGTTAGCTCAGTTAAGAAGAGCGGGTGTCGAACGTTTTGTAATGTTAACTGGAGACAAAGCAGAAGTTGCAGAAGAAACAGCGAAAACATTAGGTCTTGAAAATGTACACGCAGATTTACTTCCAGCAGATAAATTAACACACGTAGAGAAATATTGCAGTAATAGTAATGAAAATGAATTTGTTGCATTCGTCGGAGATGGCATTAATGATACACCTGCTCTTGCTCGTGCTGATGTAAGTATTGCGATGGGTGCAAAAGGGCAAGATGCAGCCATTGATTTAGCAGATGTCGTACTTATGAATGATAATTTAGATAGTATTGCACAAGGCATTGCCATTGCAAAGAAAACGAAGAAAATTGTTTGGCAAAATATTATTCTCGCACTTGGCGTGAAATTGATTTTTATTATATTAGGTCTGTTTGATATAGCGACAATGTGGGAAGCCGTATTTGCAGATGTCGGTGTAACATTGCTTGCAATAGCAAATGCTAGTAGAATTTTGAAAAATTAAAGTGAGAAAGCATCCGTATTTACAGTTAAATGGTAAATGCAGATGCTTTTTTTTTGCACACATTTTCATCAAGAGAACATTCCCGTTGCGTGGGTGCTTTCAAAAAATATTACAAACACAATAAAGTTGATTGTTCTGAATATTTTATATAAAGTGGAGAAGTAGAACGTTTTTGTAAAATAAAGATACGGTGGAGGAATAGAGGATGAAAACCATTTCAATAATAGGAATGCCGATGGATTTAGGTCAACTCAGACGGGGTGTTGACATGGGACCGAGTGCCATCAGGTATGCAGGCATTGATGAGCGATTAGGACAGTTAGGCTATAGTGTAATTGATCATGGAAACATCGAAATTTCCCGGGAATTAACGAATGATGCCGAAAATAAACTGAAAAATTTGAGTAAAGTTGTAGAAGCGAATCAGATATTAGCGACAAAGGTAGATGAGATTGTAGCACGTGGGGAGTTCCCTTTAGTACTTGGTGGAGATCATAGTTTAGCACTAGGTTCACTTGCAGGAATTGCTAAACATTATCAAAATCTAGGTGTGATTTGGTATGATGCACATGCTGATATGAATACCGAAGAAACAACACCATCAGGTAACATTCATGGCATGCCACTTGCCGCTAGCATGGGGTTAGGAAATGAACAACTCGTTCAATTGCATGGATATAAAGAAAAAGTTAAACCAGAAAATATCGTATTAATCGGTTTGCGTTCGGTAGATGAGGGAGAGCGTGAATTACTTCGTACACTCGGAATCAAAAGTTATTCCATGCATGAAGTAGACCGCTTAGGAATGAGCACCGTTATGGAAGAAACATTAGCGTATTTAAAACATACAGACGGCATTCATTTAAGCCTCGATTTAGACGCACTCGACCCAGTTTACGCACCAGGCGTTGGGACGGCAGTTATGGGCGGACTCACCTACAGAGAAAGTCATTTAGCAATGGAGATGTTAGCTGAAGCCAATGTAGTCGTAAGCGCCGAGTTTGTAGAAGTAAATCCAATATTAGATGAACGAAATGTAACAGCAGAAGTAGCCGTAGCATTAGCCGGTTCCCTTTTTGGTGAAAAAATTAAGTAGCAAAAACAGACGTAGAAATACGTCTGTTTTTTTGCCTCTCCCAAAGCAAAAAAAGAACACAACCCACGTATAAAAGATTTAACGCGGTCTCGAATTCCGACCAAAGTGTTACGGAGCCAGATGCCATAGACTCGCGCTGGAAAGCGAAGTCGTCTGGCGTAGTGACACAACCTCCACACAAAGTACTCGCGAATCCCACTAGTTTTCATAGAAGATAACCCAGAACGCGAGCGTAGCCTTTTTCACAACCCATGAATGAAAAGGTTTTAACGCGACCATCAACACATCGTTGTAGGGTACGAAGAAAGGCAACGGAGACTCCCGTGGAATCAGGCGGAAGCGTGTGACCCCGCAGGAGCAGTTTTATCGCGACGAGGAGGCACAGTGCCGCCCCAAAAGGCACGCGGAGTTGCCTGGCGCAGTACCCACAGTTCCACACAAACATACGCGAGAACCCAATCATTTTCATAGAACATACACATGAAACGCGAGCGAGCCTTTTTCACAACCCATGGATGAAAGGGTTTTAACGCGTGCTCAATTCTCTGCAAGGGAAGGCGGAGACAGGGACCGGAGACTCCCGCGGGACAGGTAGCCAGGCAAGACCCCGCAGGAAAGCGAAGGTCCCTGACGGAGCCGGACCCAACTCCAAACAAGCGCCCGCGACCAAAT
>JBOFGC010000141.1:0-4621 GCA_051648945.1 Bacilli bacterium | reverse complement strand
TAGATCGAAACTTATTCGTATCAAATGAAATCAGAAAAAACAATGTCAAAGTAGAGCGTGTGAACACACAAATACCAGGAGAATATGTCATCCAATACAGCGCGAGAGATAGTGCGGGGAATTTCGCTACACTGGAAATTAAAGCGACTGTAAAAGATAGAATAATACTTCCAGTAGAAGACAAAACACCACCTGTGATAACAGGTTTAAACACGAACCCAATCGAAATTGCATACGGCACGGTATACACAATCCCGGTAGCAACTGCGATAGATAACGTTGATGGAGCGACAGCGGTAACGTATGAAATTAAATTTGGTGGCGTGAAAGTAGAGGCTGTAGATGGCACGAAACCAGGAGAGTATACGATACTTTATAGCGCCACAGACAGAGCGGGAAATAAAGCGACGGTTGAAGCGAAGGTGAGAGTGAAAGAGCAAACACTGAAGAGGGATGTAAATGCTGAGTGGCGTACGCTAGATGCCCAGGAAGTAAGAAAGTTCTATAAAATTAATTCCTATAACGATACGCCTGATTTGTTACGTAGATCGTTCCCATTGTATCATGTAATTAACGAATATAAGGTTTCTAATCTACAGTCGGTTCATGGCGTACAAAGTTACAGTATACATTTTAAATCCCGTTCGAACAGAGACTATACACTTGAAGAGTTAAAGAAATTATCCGAGATAAAACATATTTCTAAAGATATTACGCAAATAACGTTAGAAGACGATTGCTTATATCGAAATACAGCGCAGAATGCAGTGATTGTTCTGTATAATGCTGATCAAGAAATTATTGGTTATGACATCTATGAAGGAGAAAGATTGGACGCAAAGGTAGCGGAGTATAATACATTGTATGGAGCAGTATTAGCATTCACGGACTTTGCGAAAGGAACGATAAACCAGAATATTCTAGAACCTAAACGTGTGTCTGAATTACGTGAATTAGAGCGTAAAGTGTTGAATAAAGACTATGCGACGATAGCTGAGTTTCATAATGGTTGTGTTGAATTAACTAAATACTATGAAAATACTGCTAATATTGATTATCCATTCTTTGAGAATAAAATAACGATTGATGAGCAACCTTTCGAAACTTTGCGTAAAACAATGGAAGCAGATTTTGTGGCATTTAGTCGAAGGAAAGAAAACTATGCTTTTACTCGTCTATTCAAAGTAGTAAGTTTTGATAAATTTCCACCCAACACAGCATATGTAAAACTACTTTCAATGGAAAATGGTAAAGTAGCCGACAGGAAAGATTTTAATCCCGAAGATATGGAATACTTTAACATCGAGAGGAGCGAACAAAATTTTCTAACCAAACTCAATTTAGACAAAGAGCATTCTACGCTCGTAGCCGTTTATTGTGCGGAGAACGGCAAGGTTGTCGGATTTTCCAAGTTCGAAAATATGAAAAACGTTGAGTTTAGTGTACGACAATTGAAAGAGCTCGAGTTAGGGATAATTAAGAATTACATTCTTGAAAATAAACTATATTTACCAGAACTTTACATGTACTATATGAAAGAAATTATTAATAAATACGTAGCGTCCTATAATGAAATTGTTGCAAATAGTTCGATGACCACAGAGGAGTTCGCGGCGGCAGTTGATAAATTACGTTTTAATCTTTCTAGTGTAGTTGAAATTAAACGTGATATTGATAACAATACTTTGTCAGGAACAGGAAAGCTTGTGTTCTTTAAAAATATGCCGCTCGATTATTTCAAAAAAATTAATCTAGAACCGGCCGAGACAGGTTTAGACGTACCGTTCAACTTTAGTGAATTAAACGAAACAGCGTTGCAGTCTTTGTATGTAGAATTCCAAAGTCATACGTTTTCTGATAATTATAAGGAAATCAATTCGTTCGTTTCTAAAACAGCTCAAAAAGCCTATGAGACAGTGCTCATAAAGAAACTTAAAAGAGAGTTTGTTGGAAGCTCTATTATCGATGTTTTTAAAGATAATAAAAAGTTTCTGCAATTAGATTTTGAAGGCTATTTGGAACTATCGCCACAAAAACAAAGAATAATGGAAATAAGCATGTATGGAAAAAAAGATGAGTATACTTCATATGGCGCAATCAAAGCCGTATGGGCATCAACACTTAATGACGTGAAAAAGTTACCGTAAGAAAAAGTCCTCGCCAGATGTTGATGTGTGACAAGATTTAGAGGAAATCTATGATGACTTCTCTACGTTATTTCAAAGCATAGAGAAAAAAATTCTCGCAAGCAGAATGGGACAGTCTACAAACCGACTTTGCAAAATTCGAAGGACTAGTCATGAGCGGTACATTAACAAATGACGAATTAAGAAATGGTATGCTTGCATTGTATGATCGTTCAAAACTCTAATGATTAAGACAAAAGTGCGTTGACATGTTGTCAGCGCACTTTTTGAAATGTAACGAACTTTTTTAACTTTTTACAAAAATCTAAATCTTTCTACACACTCTCTTTACATTCACCATGTACAATGAAACTATCAAGAATAAGAATGCGTAACCTGTTCTAGTTTCAAAGTGTTTTCCGATGTATGCACACTCGATTGGTTTGAATTATTTGCACCTGAAATTTGTAGGAACTATACACGCATTGTATTTGAACATCTAGAAAACATTGCGAATTGCCTACCAGAAATTCCAACGAATAAGACACTATGTTGACCGTTTGTACTTGCTGCAAACAAAATCGTTCCATTAATAAATTGATTTTCCACCTCGAATTTGAGTCAACGCTATTTCATTTAGACAACCAGAAACAACACAACGACTTAGACCATTCTGACATCATAACGCAAACGCACTAAAATAATTGAATAAAAAGGAGTTATTTCTATGAAGAGAAAAAATGTATTCAAAACGCTATTGTTTGTTTTAGTATTAATCGTACTCGGACATCCAACTTCAACACATGCAGAAGCTACATTTAAACTTTCAAGTAATACGAAACAAGTTCAAATTCAAAATTATACAAAGCAGAATATAACGCTATATGTACGCGACAGTAAAAATCGCCCAGTATCAGGTAAAGCAGTGAGAGTTTCTACAAAATTTGCAAGCATCGCATCGGCACCATCTACAGTTTATGTCAGCAATGGTACCGTTCAGATTCCAATCACTGCGCGAAAAATAGGGCAAACCACATTAACGCTTACTGTTGATAAAACAAGTATTCGGTTGCCAATCATCGTCATCAAAAATGAAGATTCCACACCTCCCTCTGTTTCAGGTGTATACGATGGACAAAGTACTAGAGAAAAAGTGTTGATTCATTTTGAAGAGGGAGCCGTTGCTACACTCGTGCGTAATGGAAGTGGCACACAATCTTTAACGAATGGTGGCAAAGTAGAACGCGATGGTAATTATGAGTTAACCGTGACAGACCAAGCGGTGAACCGTACATACGTCCGCTTCACAATCGATACAACGGCACCGAAGTTGAATGTAGAAGATGGATATTATCGTACAAATATCAAAGTAACCTATAATGAAGGCACTGCAACATATACGAAAAATAATGTTGATATGGGGCCATTACAATCAGGAATAACACTCGATGATGAAGGGATATATAAAATACAAACTGTCGATGCATTAGGTAATACGGGTGCTACAACAATCACGATTGATAAAACCGCACCAAAACTGTGGGGAACGCCTACAAAAGTAATAAAAGATACAGTTCGACCAATTTGGGATGATGCGAACACAAAAACAACAGCGTATGTGAGTTTCAACGGAGGTGCTGAAAGTGTAATGCTACCGGATGTATACTTAATAGAAGGAGGAACATACCGTATTCGCATTATTGACCAAGCAGGAAACGAAGTAGTCGAAACGTTTAGAATCGACAAATCTGGGCCAATCCTCTACTTCAGTCCAAATCTAAATCCAACGACAAATAGTATCGTTGGTAGCGTAACAATTAGTATTTCAGATGGAGCATATAGAGTGTTCCGTTTGACTTCAGTGAACGGCACAAAGGAATATACAACAGGCACAACACTATTTATCAGGGGCGTAACAACAATTACCACACCAGGAACATACCTCATCGAAACAATCGATTCATTTGGCAACCAAACGAGTAAAGAATTTACAGTGACTGCATCATAATTGACGAAAAAGCTGTTCAATATGAACAGCTTTTTCACTTTGAATATTCGAGTAAATCCAGTTTTTGATGAAGCATACCGCATATCAGGTGATAGAGAGGCCGCACTAAAGAATGAACTGCTGAAAAACTAGAGCATTAAATGTGCCACCTTTTCATTTCGCTTACAGTGCCATTCCTTCCTCCCCTACCCAAATTTTCATAAGAACAGTACCAAATCATGCTAAAAGAATATAGACTGTTACTATATAGTTGCAAAAATATACATTAAATTCTAAAAGTTAAAATTGAATAGATAAGGAGGGTAACAATGTTTGCTTTTTGTGAAAGTGCCGGAAGTAGAAAGACAGTATTTTTTTCAGATGTCGAGCGGATAAGTGACTATGTAGATGTAGAGGAAGTAAAAAAAGATATAATGGATGGAGTAGGTGTTAGTTATTCAAGTGATGACGGTGTACTCGTTCCGCTCCATAACATTTTTATCGACTT
>JBOFGC010000140.1:0-3669 GCA_051648945.1 Bacilli bacterium | reverse complement strand
AAGCGTGAATCTCTAAAAACGAAATTAGGGATCTTGGTGAAATTTTCCTCAATCGTATTTTTTAAAATCGCCATCATTCCACCTCAACAAAGTAACTACCAAACCACCGATTTTCAGTCCCTGCGTACTCGTCAATATCGATTGTTGAGCAACCGCTGAACAGGTACAAATAATCTTTTACAATTTGCAATTTCTTCGTTTTAAGTGTTGATTTAACACCGTCTTTTCCTAGCGAATCGCCATAATAAATGCTGTATTTTACCATTTTGCTACCCCCCAAGCTACTGCTAGATTCTGCACCCAACTAACCAATAAAATGAATGTGAGTAAGAACCCTAATCCTGCTAGTGTTTCAATTACTGATTGTTTGATCGTATAAGTTTTATGTTTAATGAGTATTTTCATCGTTTATTCCCCTTTATATTCCAAAATGTTCACAGAAATGCTTCTTAGATACTCGACACGTGCGTTTGCGTCCACCGTCAATACCTAAACGACTCGTTGCGATTCCTTGATTCTCAAGATTCGTCAACATCACACTCATGTATTCACGAGCAGTTGATTTAGACACTCCGAGAACTTCCGCAATGTCCGGAATCGTTAGAAACGTTCCGTAATCTTCGATGTTTTTGGCCATTAGTATTTCTCGCTTTCTTGTTGATATATTTCATGATTTTGTAAGCTTTACTTGTGCTACACTTAGTAATATTCCCGTATTTCTTACACTCGTAGCAGCACTGGCAGTTGTTCGTAGTCCATGCTATATTCCCTCCATTCGCATCTGTGCATTTGCACCAATGATCATCAATGTCAATTCTTCATTCGGATTGAATTTTTCAATCATTTCTAAAGCTGTTTTGAACTCTTTCTTAGGAATGTCTTGATAAGACGGCACTTGAAATGAATTCCACAACAATTTATGTATCGAGTTGAACGTTTTATTTTTGACAACTTTATTTTTATAAGCTCTGCTCTCATACCCAAGCAAGCGAGTTGCTTTCTTTTGAATTGCTTCTTTGATTTGTTTTGATTGAGCTCGTGTTAAATTCAGGTTGTTTTCAATTTCTACCATTTTTGTTTCAATCACCTGGATTTGTTCTGCTTGTTGCGTTTGATTTTGTTCGAGTTGAATCATGAACTTCAATTCAGTCGATAGATTAGCGAATGGATCAGTTAGCTTTTGTTCCAACTTCTCAACATAAGCAATCACCGCTTTTCGCACCGATTTACTTTCTCGCACTAAAACTTGTTTAGCTTGGGATGGTGTAAGTTCATACATTGGGTACTCACGACCACGCACTTCATATTTTCGTTCCAAAATTTCTTGGAGCGAGATTTCTTCTTCAAATTCGTCTCGAACAATATTTAAAAATGTGTCATGACGTAATTCTGATTTGTTGTCGTACTGCTTGCGGAATAGATTGATTTGTTCCACCAGCTCCAAGGTTGTGATTGTTCCATTGTTTAAATTTGTTAAGTCCATGTTTCCTCCTAGTGTTTAATGATAATTAACCTAAAACGTTAATCTGTTCTCAAAAAAAATATATATTTTTTCAAATGGTAAACCGAAAGCTTCTAGAATTTTTATTTTTTCAGCATCGGTAAAATCATTGTGCCCATTCTCCTTGCGGAAGTACGTCAAAGGCTCTTTATCAATGATTCTAGCCATATCTGCTTGTGTCATTTTTCTTTTTTTTCGTTCCGCTTGTAATTGATAAAGCATCTGTTTCTCATCTCCTTCACAAGTAATACTTTACTATCTTAAAAAGTTAAAGTCAATGCTTTTTTAACTTTTTGTGTTAATTTAGTATCTTTTTGTGTTAAAAGCCTTTATTAGTTGTGAGAAACTGATATTATTAGTTAACTTTAAAAGATAAAGATTGGAGTGTTTTAAATGATTACTAACAATTTAGGTCAGAAAATACGAAATTCAAGGAAAAAATTAAACTTAACACAAAGTGAATTATCGAAAAAGACCGAGATACCATTAATGCAAGTGTCTAGATACGAAAGAAACGTAAACGAGCCAGATTTCGAAACAATTAAAGTATTAGCCCGCGCTTTGAATGTTAAAGCCGCTTGGTTGCTAGGCATTGAGAATGACGAACAATCTCCAAGACTGCAAAAGAATCCGAACCCAAGATTTTTGCCTGTTCTCGGTACAGTGAGCGCTGGTAATCTCGAAACGCCAACGGAATTATTAGACGAACAAGTCGAAATACCGAGTTTTATTAAATCTGATACCGAGAAATTACTTGTTGTTCGCTGCAATGGTGACAGCATGAATCAGATTATTCCTGACAGCTACGACATAATTTTGATTAAAGCAGAACATACTACTATCAAAAATGGTGATATTGTTGTCTTTAAAACAGAAAACGAGTACTCAGTGAAACGCTTTTACGACATGGGAGACATCATCATATTCAAACCAGAAAGCCACGATGAGAGCTTTAAATCTATCGTCATACCAAAAGAAGCCGACAACCAGATAACTGTAATCGGCAAAGCTCTGCATGTTTGTATGAATTTAAAGAATTGCGACAAATAAAAAAAGACCCAACAAAGTTGAGCCTGGTAGTTAGTTTACTATTAGATTATTGTCATATTCGAATGTCGAGTAATCACCAGTTACTACTTCTGACGCTTTTGACCAATCACCTTCCGGTGCGTAATCAACAGAACCATAATCATAGCCTTGACCGATGTTTTCTGCGCTACTATAAAAACCTACACTCAGCGCATTTACATCGTTTGAACTCGTATACAACAACGATTCCAATTTAGCTATTTTGAAAAGTTTAGCTTCTGTTACTTCACTTCCTACGACAACTACGTTCAATGTGTGACGCACTGCTTGTGGCGTACTAGAATCATCAACGCTCACAATTTCATAAGTGACATCGCCAAGTGAAACATCTGTGTTCACTTCTTGGGTAACGGTTTGTTGTGTTGTTTCTTTTGATTCTTCTACATCTGTTTTACTTGTATTGAACGACCAGAAACCGATCAATACAAGTAAAATTACAAATCCTACAGCTAATTCTTTAAATTTTCCCATTTTTTATACCTCCCATTTTTTAAAAACAACAACATTATATCATCGATAAAAAATATCATCAACTATTTTAATGAGAAAGGAGTTAATAATATGACTATAAAAACCACAAAAACTTTAAACCGTTTCATAGCCTCTGACCTTTACGAAAACAGTATGCTATGCTTAGTCACACTGTCAATTTTTACAATGATTATGCAATCTATTTCTGGTCTCAATCCTGATTTTATTACCTTTTTGGACATTTCAGACATAGTAATTACATATATTTTTATTATTGACTACATTTTTAAAATCATCATTGCTGATAAAAAAACAAACTATATTTTGTCGTTCTACGGATTAATCGACTTACTTTCTATAGTTCCTTCTCTTATTCCAGGGTCAGTTCTTGATTTAAGAACATTAAGATTAGTACGAACGATTAGGATATTGCGACTATTTAAAATCAAAACACACTCTGACTCAGTTATGGCACTGATTAATGTTTTTAAGCGCGAAAAAGATATCTTGATTGCTACATTTTTTGGCGCTTTTATGATTATTATTTGTTCTGGAATTATTGTTTATGGTGTTGAATCACCAGCACAACCTGATGTGTTTGAAAATAT
>JBOFGC010000139.1:0-4099 GCA_051648945.1 Bacilli bacterium | reverse complement strand
GTGATTGTGATGTATGTATGAAAGTCGTTGTCTTTTCCGATGTGGATTATGCATTTGCAGAAGAAATCGCATTAAGGTATGCGCAGTGGCCCATCTATTTACAAGTGGGAAATCCAGATACTGCGACCACTGAGAATGAAGGGCTGACCAAGTTACTGCTACAAAACTACGAATGGCTCATTGAGATGGTCGTAAGTCGGCCGTTAAATAACGTATTTGTACTTCCACAACTACATACGCTGCTATGGGGAAATAAACGTGGCGTGTGATGGAATAAAGGAGCGGATAGTGATTATGAGAAAACAAGAAGAATTAGAAAGTCTTACACTATTAGGCAATCAAAATAATAACTATAAATATGAATACAATCCTGAAATTTTAGAAACATTTGAGAACAAACATCAAGGCAGGGATTACTGGGTGAAATTCAATTGTCCGGAATTCACATCACTTTGCCCAATGACTGGTCAACCTGATTTTGCAGCAGTGTATATTAGTTATGTCCCACACATTAACATGGTGGAAAGTAAGAGTTTGAAATTGTATTTATTTAGTTTTCGTAATCATGGGGATTTTCATGAAGATTGTATGAATACAATTATGAATGATTTGATTGCTCTTATGGACCCTCATTATATTGAAGTACGTGGAAAATTCACTCCGCGTGGTGGGATTTCTATCGATCCGTATACAAATTACGGACGGATAGGTACAAAGTATGAAGAGATGGCCAGAAAACGCTTTGTTTATCATGATATGTATCCAGAAAATATTAATAATCGATAAAAAAAAGTACATTTCATAACGCTGAAATGTACTTTTTTGTCATATTATTAGGAAATATGGTACAATTCAATTAACAAATGAGATGGTGGGAAATAATATGAGAAAATGGTCATTCGGAGTTGCGTTCATCGCAGTAGTTCTTACGATTTTAAGTGTATATATTGTACGTTCATTTGCGACAAATGATGATACGCTAGCTGTTTATATAAAAGAAAATGGCATCGTGCATGCAATTAATGCGGGACTAATCCATACAGGGGATCCGAAATATATCTTTCCGCTCGTAATCTACACACCAAGTGATGAAAAAAAAGTGGATTGTTCTGATATTGAAACAATAACAGGTGGGAAAGGTGTTGCTTACGCTGTCGAGAAATCAACGCTACCGTTAAAATTCTCTGAAGATTTTTTTAATTCATCAGCTACGAACTATGAAGCTAACGTTTGTACAATCAGTATGCAAAGTAAAAATCGTTATTCTTATGTCCAAGAATTGAAGATATTTTTTAAAGATGAGAGTATTTTACGTGTATCTAAAATGAATATTCTATTTGGAAAAGCGCCGCTCCTTGCCAAAAAAGATACACCGTTTCAAAGAGAAATTTCGAATCAGTTTCCTGATGAAGTATCGTATGTAATAAATAATGGAGACAAAACGCCCTTTCATTATTTCAACCTGAACAATCGTAAAATAGTGAGTAAAGGTGGTTCGCCATTTACTGTGAAGCAAATTTACTATATTAAGAGATACTTTTATAAAGGCGAACGTCTTATGCTCTCAGAGCGTGATGGTGCGACAATAGAAGAAACCGTCGTTACCATTTCTCCCGAGCAAACAAAAGAGAACTACATTAATGTTATGGACGTCCATGTTCAACTAGAAGAAAATAATGTTGAAGGATATATGACGTATTCAAGAACAATTACCCCTCCTCGGTTAACAGAAGAAATGATTTCTGAATACAAAGAAAATTTATTAGTTGTGCAAAAATAAGACGTCAAAAAAATCCTGACGGAGATGAGTCAATCAAAAGAATGATCATTTCCGTGCAGGATTTTTAAAATTTTCAGATGTGTCACAAATTAAGAATTAGCAGACTATCCTAAGTAACTTGCTACATAATAGTAGAGCGGTAATCCAATAATTAGGTTGAATGGTAAGGTTAAACCTAGAGCGGATGTTATATAGATGCCACTATTTGCTTCAGGAATTGCGTGACTTATACTTGCAGGAGCAGCAATGTAACTCGCACTTCCAGTTAGGGTACCCATCATAAATGCACCCCCAACACTCATTCCAAAGGTACTAGCAAGTATCACCCCAATTAGCCCACCAAAGATTGGAAGAATAAAGGCAAATGAAAATGTATACCACTTCTGATTTTTTAATGCGCCAAATTGATTGGCAGCCATCATTCCCATATGGAGTAGGAAAATACATAAAAGTCCATAGAACATATCTCCGAATACTGGTTGGATAAGCGTCAACGTTTGTTTATCTGCAATTAAACCGATGAGCAGGCCACCAATGAGGAGGAATATGCTTTTGCCGAAGAATGCTTCTTTTACGACTGGACCAAGTGATTGATTTGAAAGGCCTTTTTTCATGTTATAGAAGATGATGGCCAAAATAATGGCTGGACCTTCCATAATGACAAGTAATGTTGAAACATAGGCTTCATATGGTACATTACTTTTTTCAAGAAACGAAATTCCAGCAGCAAAGGTAACGGCACTTACCGAACCATAGTGTGCTGCAACAGCGAGAGCATTCGTATCGGAAAAACGGAAAACTTTGTTTAGTAGGACAAAAGTCACACCGAACATAAAAATCGTCAAAAAGACGGCTAACGTGAGTGGGATGATGACTTCACTTATCTCAATTTGGCGTAGCTGTTTTCCTCCTTTAATTCCGATTGTTAGTAAAATAATCATTGTATATCCCGTATAGATGGCTGTTGGAATTTTTAGGTCAGAGTTTACTACGACTGCTATAATACCAATTACAAAGAAAAGAACCATCGGAGATAACAAGTTTGCAATAATAATGTCTTGCATACACATTCTCCTTTCATTTTGTAACCCATTATACAACTACATCGTTAAAATGAAAAATTATTTGCATAGTTACGAAGAATTTACATTATTTATAATTAAACAACAAATTATTCCTATTCTAAATGCTCAGAATAGATTACAATAGTACTAGAACTAAAGTCTTATAGATAAATGAGGTGGGGAGAAATGGCAGTAGCTAATTATGGAGTTTTAAAGGGTAAAGTCATTCAATTGAAAGAAGAACGTGATGATCAAACGCCGCATTTTCAATTGTTGATGCAGAGTAATGAACGCTTATGGCGCATTGCAGTAAACGTTCTTTCGAGTAGTAAGGAATCAGAATTGTTGTATTGTGTAGACAATGATTTTCGCAATAAAAACACCGAGAGTTTACACCTATTACCTGTAGGGTGGCATGAATTAGAAGGAAAAAGTAAGGAACTTCGTGTTGACTATGTACAGAGCAATTTTTTTAATCCAGCAGAAATGAAAATCGTGCCTCATCACGTTGAAGGTGAAAATAACGATTTAAACGATTGGTTTGCATCTCTTTTTTCAAAAGCACAACGGGAAAATGCGGATGTCTATGTTTTTGGTTCACGTTTTGGTCCAGAAAAAAAGAAAGATAAAATATTTGGATTCGAACCTGCAAAAGGGGTTCATAACGTCCATATGAACCAAGGAAATGAAAAATTATCCAAATGGAATAAAGATAATGGAGCATTTCATGATGGTGCCATTTTCATTGCTTTTAAAGAAAGTTGGACGGCAATCTTTTTAGCCTTTCAGAGTCAGTCTTGGTGTAATGATAGTCGCGGAGTTCCTCTTGCGATGTGTACACACAAAGACATCGTGAAAAGAAAGGAAGGCGTCTAATGGTATTATCACTGTATGGCTTTCAATTGGTTTGTCAAATTGAACCGGAACGTTTATCAGACGGTTCCATTTTAAAATATGAATTTTCAGTAGAACAACCTGAACTTGTTCATCGTTATGGAAGTGGCCCTTTTTGTGAATTTCGTATTCCTAGAGAATTTACAACGAGTGGTGTTTATGCGATTACTCAAAACGATAAAATTGTGTATGTTGGAGGATGTAGTAACTTAAGCAAAGTCTTTAACAATGGCTTTGGCAAAATTCATATGAGCAGTACATTGAAAAATGGACAACAAACATTTTGTAGAATGAACAATTTCATTCTAAGTGGATTTGAAAAAGGTGAAGTGTTTAATTTGTTTTGGATTGAACGCAAACC
>JBOFGC010000138.1:0-7794 GCA_051648945.1 Bacilli bacterium | reverse complement strand
TTCACTTCTGCTTTTTGAAGGTAGTGTTGAATTTGTAGACTACGACGTAAACTGCTCGTTCCGATGATTTTAACATTATCTAATTGGTCTGGAGATAAATCTGAACGAAGTACTAACACATCGCGTCGGTCTTCACGTTTTGGGATACATCCTATTGTTAGATGACTGGGCAAACGTGCGGGCATGTCTTTTAAACTATGTACTGCAACGTCGATGGTCCCTGCCGCTAGTGCCTCTTCTATTTCTGTTACAAATAATCCTTTGCCACCAACTTTGCTAAGACTAACATCAACACGGCGATCGCCTTCTGTTGTAAATTCTACATATTGTATTTCAGTGTTTGGTAATTTTGAAAGTAATGTATCCATTGTTTGTTTTGTTTGTGTACGTGCGAGTAAACTTTTTCTTGTGCCAACTCTGAGAACGTTCATTGATTTTCTCCTTTTTTATGGGTAGTTGTTTGGTCGTGATTATGTATTTATTTCTATGAAAATATATGGTGGTTCGCGTATGTTTGTGCTGAACTGGGGTACTGCGCCAGGCAACTCCGCTTTCCTGTGGGGGCTTTGTCGGTTCCTGTCTCCAACTCCCCTTACATAGTTATGAACACATGATAAAACTATTTTTACATGGTTATATTCTAAAAATTGTATTTTAGTTGAAAAATCTATGGAAGTCTGTCCATAAATTGCCTACTGTGGCATTTAGGACGAAAAATACGACTACCATTATAGTACTATAAAAATAGCTATGTCGGGAAATTATCATACTGCGATGCACGATATAGATACACGTTCCGATGGACAGTAGAACAAGGGTGCTTATGATTTTAAAATCTGTTGTGTAATCCATCATTTGATATTGTCCGAGCATTAGCCATCCTGCTGCGACAGATACTGTCGTACTTACGATACCGAGCACGAAACATCGATCTACAATTGCGCCTATTTTATTAAGTCCGAAACGTGTTGCAAAGCGTATTTGCCACGTTTTTCTTTTCAAAAGCGTGTATTGAACTAAATAGACAATCGATCCGAAACATGCGAGTAATAAGGCGATGTAGCCTATTAGCATACCTACGAAGTGTAAAATCAACCATCCGTCCTTATCGAAAGAAAAAGATTTTTGTGCGGCAGGAATGTAATATAGAAATAATGTACTGAACAAGATGTACATATGCAGTGCAATGGCAAAAATTTGGGCTGTTGTTCCCGCTTTATAATAGAATACAAGTATTGTGACTGCAAACATGACCGCGGATAGTAATTGAAATAGTAAACTTTGTCCTACGATTCCGTAAGTATTATAGGCAAAGTACGCACCTACATATTTTAAGGATGCAATAAACAGCGCTATAAACACAAACATTTGTGGCTTAATTTTTCCAAAAGCACGTTGACGCCATACGCCATTAAACAAAGTAAATAGTGCACAAAATAGAAGAATAATTTGTACGCTTTCAAGTAGAATGAGAAAATTCATCATTTTATGCGCCCTCCCTCAGTTGCACTTACTTTTAACATTGTTTTTAAAAAGCGCATCTTTTCATCTGCATGTTTTTCGTCGGGTATTTGTTTGATGCTTGCTATCATACCAACTAGCCACTGATTTTGAACGCTACGCATATGTTTTTGAATAACATCTAATTCTTTTCGCTCTAATTGTGGTAATTTTCGTTGTATGCTCTCCATCACTTCAGAATGGATGACGTCTGATCGTCGATGCACATTGGCAATGAGTGGCGTGACTAACGCAAGACGTATCCATTTCATAAATTCTTCTGATTCATTCTCGAGCATTTTTTTTGCTTGTCCTGCAATACGTTCTCGTTGAACTTTGTTAATTTGTACGACTTTTTCTAAATCGTCTATTGTATAGAGAATTACTCTTTTATCTGTTGTTACATCAGGTGCAATGTTACGCGGCACGCCTAAATCGATCATTAGTTTCGTGCGCGCACGTCCAAAAAAGGCGGGGCGCTCTAACATATCGACGGTTACTAGATGTTGGTCCGTTGTCACAGTCGTAATTACGACATCTGCTTGGTTGATGACTGTGTTTAGTTCTGATAGCGGATGAATGCTACTTCGTTCATTTTTCACTAAATAGCGGGCATTCTCTACCGTCCGGTTCACTATCATAATTTTCGCAGATGTGAAATTTTGCAGATGATTGATGACGAGTTTCGCTGTTTCACCAGCGCCAAGAACTCCGACTGTAAAATGATCCGTTCGATCAAATAACTGTTGCATTAAATTGACAGCTGCGAACGGAACGCTCATGCTATGTTCGTTTATCTTCAGTTCACCATGCACTTGTTTTGCAACGCGCAGACTTTGTTGAACGAGACGATGTAACGTCCGCTTCACCGTTCCTGCGCCATCCGCTATACTATATCCGGTACGAACTTGTCCAAGCACTTGTGTTTCTCCTAATATAAGCGACCGCAGTCCCGCGCATACCTCAAATACATATTGCACTGCACTTCGATTCGTTTTTATTGAAAAATAAGTTCGGACAATCTCTACATCATTTTCTGTCCATTTTGCTAATGCTGAAAACAGGTGAGCGATTGCTATTTTTTCATGTTCTACACACATGTAAATTTCTGTACGATTACACGTACTTACAAGCATTATTTCTATAATTCCAGCTTGATTATATATTTGTTGAATAAATTTTTCATTTTCATCTTTGGAAAAAGCAAATTTTTCTCTAATGACGAGTGGCGTTTCTTCATAATTCATTGTTGCGACAATAATCTCCAAGTCCCTTTCCTCCTATGCCGATAGTGCGTTGAATTACTTTCACTTTAATAGTCAAACGTATTGTAGCACAGTCATATTTTGAATACTCCTTTGTTGTACCGCGATTTTGAAATTTCTAAATTTGTACACATCTTCCTGATTTGTGTCTAAAAAATGAACGAAAATTCGTTGTTTTCGATATTTCTGAATATTTAGTGAAGGCAACGCATTTGAAATGACCTACATTGTGACATGTGCGATATTGTGAGTAGAAACCGCTCAGAAAAGGAGACATTTTTCCATGAAACACTTTAACGATACAATGCTACGGACTGCACGTGGCGAACAAACGACCTATACACCTGTATGGTTTATGCGCCAAGCTGGCCGCTCTCAACCGGAATATCGCGCAATCAAAGAAAAATACTCACTCTTTGAAATCACGCACAATCCAGAACTTTGTGCGTACGTTACCCATTTACCTGTTCAAAATTACGATGTGGATGCTGCTATTTTATACAAAGACATCATGACACCACTTCCTGGCATGGGTGTTGATGTGGAAATAAAAAATGGAATCGGTCCTGTGATCGCAAATCCCATTACATCTTTGTCCGATGTAGAACGTCTAGGTACACTCGATCCTATTTCGCATATCCCTTACGTTCTAGACACAATCTCTATCCTAACAAAAGAACAACTTTCTGTACCTTTGATTGGATTTAGCGGCGCTCCTTTTACGTTAGCCAGTTATATGGTTGAAGGCGGACCATCACGTAACTTTCACCGTACGAAAGCGCTCATGGTCGAACAACCACTTACATGGGCACTTTTAATGGAGAAATTAGCCAACATGGTTATCACTTATGTGACTGCACAAGTTCAAGCTGGCGCGACACTCATTCAATTGTTTGATTCTTGGGTAGGAACGCTTAGCGTAGAACAATATCGTATGTATATAAAACCGTGGATGGATAAAATTTTCAAAGCCCTTTCTCCTTTAAATGTACCACTCATTATGTTTGGTGTGGGTGCTGGACATTTAGTAGAGGAATGGAACGATTTTGATATTGATGTAATCGGTCTTGATTGGCGTACACCGATTTCTTCTGCAAAGAAAAAAGGGATCACGAAAACGGTGCAAGGAAATCTTGAGCCGAGTTTGTTACTCACAGACTGGCAACATATTGAACGCCATGCAAAAAAAATAGTGCAAGAGGGTCTTCAACATGGCAGTCATATTTTTAACCTCGGACATGGTGTGTTCCCAGAAGTACAACCTGAGACGCTGCGCCAACTTTCACATTTTGTTAAATCTTACAGCGCAGCTCTACGAAATGGAGAAAAAATAGAATGAAAAAAGTGATTGGTTTACTCGTTATGGCCTACGGAACGCCGTATAAAGAAGAGGATTTAGAACGTTACTATACGCATATCCGTCGTGGTCGCCCACCAGAAGAAGAGGCATTACAAGAATTGCGTGAACGTTACAATCAAATTGGCGGGATTAGTCCGCTCGCTTCAATTACACTTGCACAAATGAATGCACTGTCCGAAACTTTAAATGTTTCACAAGATACTATTACTTTCAAACCTTATCTTGGCTTAAAACATATTGAACCTTTTGTTGAAGATGCTGTGCAGCAAATGATTGCAGACGGTATAACCGAAGCCGTAACGATCGTACTCGCTCCTCACTATTCGACATACAGTGTAAAGTCATACAACAGTCGTGCAGTTGAAGCGGCCGACGGAAAGATTGTATTTCACCATGTAAACGCATGGTATACGCAACCACAATTTTTAGACTATTGGACACAACAACTTGAACGTGTATCGCAAGAAATTGGACAAGAGGCCGTCCAGAGAACTGCTGTCATCATAAGTGCTCATAGTTTACCAGAGAGAATTATCGCGCTTGGCGACCCTTATCCGGAGCAACTTCTCCATACTGCTAAACTTTTACAAAAACGAACGTCTATACCAAACATTTTCATTGGTTGGCAAAGTGCTGGACGAACACCTGAGCCGTGGATTGGGCCAGACGTTCAAGATTTAACGACCACTCTTTTTGAACAACATAGATTTGAACGATTTGTCTATGTTCCACTTGGCTTTGTAAGTGATCATCTCGAGGTGCTGTTTGACAATGATGTAGAATGCAAAAATGTGACGGACTCACTTGGCGTGTTCTATGTACGACCAGCTATGCCGAACACACATCCAACGTTTATCGCCGGAATGTGCACTGCTGTACTTGAAGTTGTGGAAAGTTCATTACAACATGTGTGAACAACGTCATATTGTCATTGTCGGCGGTGGTATTACAGGTCTTGCCACTGCGTGGAAACTTGAGCAATTATTGGCGGGACGAACAGATGTGGTCGTTACATTGCTTGAAAAATCTCATCGTTTAGGCGGGAAAATTAAAACATACACCGAGAACGGGCGTACCATTGAGGCCGGACCCGATTCTTTCCTAACACGGAAACCTTACATGAAAGAATGGTTACAATCACTCGGACTCCCTCTCGTGGAAAGTGAATCAGGAAAAGCGTATGTTCTGCGCCGAAAGAAACTTCATCCTATTCCTGATGGTGCAGTCATGGGCGTTCCGACGACGATTAGACCTTTTATAACGTCATCTCTTTTTTCTTTTCAGGGAAAAATTGCTGCGAGTAAGGATTTTTGGAAAAAGCCTCTATCTCGAACTGGAGATGTGAGTGTTGGCACATTTTTCTCTCGCCGATTTGGGGATGAAGTTCTAGAGGCACTCATTGAGCCGTTGTTGTCTGGCATTTATGCAGGAAATCTTGATGAAATGAGTATGGATGCGACTTTCCCACAATTTCGAGCACTTGAAAAAGCAGAGCGCAGTTTAATTCTTGGATTACGGAAAACGCGTACCGTTTCTTCTGTGAAAAAAGGACCCTTTTCTACAGTTACGACCGGCTTAGAAAGTGTTGTCGCTAAGATTCATCAGTCACTAAAATCGACACGAATTATTCTTGATACGCAAATTGAACGTGTGCACCGGCATAATGCCTCATGGAATTTGGTCTCTCATTCAGGTGCATCTTTTCACGCAGATCATATCATTTTCACAACGCCACACGAAAATATGCGTTCCATTTTTTCTTTACACGATTTGAGTGAATTTTTTACGACAACTCCAAGCACCTCAGTTGCGACAGCTGCCCTTGTGTTTTCTGCGAAAGACCTAAAAGGTGTGACACTCGATGCGAATGGTTTTGTCGTCAGTCGAAGGGAAGCAACTTCAATTACAGCATGTACATGGACCAGTACCAAATGGCCACACACGTCGAATGGGGAGGAAATTATTCTCCGTTGTTATATAGGGCGACCGAATGAAAGTGACATTGTTCATTTGCATGACGATAAAATTCTTGAAACCGTTACTTCAGATTTACAAAAAATAACTGGAATTACAGCGAAACCTATTCATTCCTATATTTCTCGTCATATAGAAAGCATGCCGCAATATACAGTTGGACATCTTGAACGAATGGAGAAACTACAGCAGTATAGTGAACGCTATCTTCCACAGGTACACTGCATAGGTGCCTATAATGGAGGAGTCGGACTTCCTGACAGAGTTAAAATTGCATTTGAAACTGCACAACACATTGTTACACACCAATTAAAATCGGAGGAATTATCCTATGAGTGAAGCATTAAAAACATTAGAAGGTTCATTTTGTTTACATTATTTTTGTTCCATAGACCGCGTTCTTTGGAACACAATCGATTCAGATGTACAAGTGTCATTTCTTGACGACTATGTATCAACGCTTGCTGGTTGGGAAAAGTCAACTAGCGCCAACCATACGCAATTTTCGATTGTTGGCAACAAAGCAGATTGGACAATTATGATTACTCGTCCAACGATGGATGAATTACTTCTAGCAGAACAACAACTTCAACAGCTACCGTTCTTTGAATATGTTACGGTTTCCTATTCCTATGTTAGCGTTGTTGAATTATCGAACTACTTAAGCCCAGAAGATGGCGATCCTTACGCTCGTCCAGAAATTCGTGCCAGACTTTATCCTACGCTTCCAGAAGAAGGTTACATTTGCTTTTATCCGATGAATAAAAAACGTGAAGGCACTAACAATTGGTATATGTTATCTGTTGAAGAACGTCGCGCAATGATGGCAAAACACGGACGTATCGGTCGCGGCTACGCTGGTCGAGTGAAACAAATTATTTCTGGTAGTATTGGTTTTGACAATTGGGAATGGGGCGTTACACTTTTTAGTGCGAATCCTCTTGAATTCAAAAAGTTAATTTATGAAATGCGTTTTGATGAAGTAAGTGCAGTCTATGGTGAATTTGGCGATTTCTTTACGGGCGTTTATCAAAATGAAACGGAATTTAGAAACTTTATCCTAGGTTAATTGTTTGGAGCTATTCTCGGGCGTTTTTCGAGGATGGCTCTTTTTGACTGGTTCTGGTGGTGTTGCGTACGCTACTTTGTAGTACAAGCTCTTTTCTTTTTTGGGGAAAATTCTGCACTGATTGGTTACACGTTAGCTTTTCTTACGTAACAGTTCATGCTACTTGCGTACAAGTTGTCTTTGAATGCGTAACGCTTCTCTCTTGCGTACAAATCAACTTTGATTGCGTAACACTTCTCTCTTCTTGCGTACAAATCAACTTTGATTGCGTAACACTTCTCTCTTCTTGCGTACAAATTACCTTTACTTGCGTACAAATTACCTTTACTTGCGTAACAATCACTCCTGCTTGCGTACAAATTACCTTTACTTGCGTAACACTTCTCGCTACTTGCGTACAAATCACCGATACTTGCGTAACACTTCTCTCTTCTTGCGTACAAATCACCGCTACTTGCGTAACACTTCTCGCTACTTGCGTACAAATCACCTTTGATTGCGTAACACTTCTCTCTTTTTGCGTACAAATCACCGATACTTGCGTAACACTTCTCTCTTCTTGCGTACAAATCAACTTTGATTGCGTAACACTTCTCTCTTCTTGCGTACAAATCACCGCTACTTGC